>NZ_JBIDFF010000009.1:0-95282 GCF_046635645.1 Gilliamella sp. BG2 | reverse complement strand
GAACAATATGAACAACAATATTACCAAAACGAAAAAATGATAGAGGTGGGCACTGTCTAATATTTTGGCGAGGATCAACTGTAATGTTCATTTTCGATAAGTAGATTATGATCTTCTATCATTTCTATTATTTTTGTTTTTTCTTTTTTTGTTTGTTGTTTAATTTTCATTACAACAAGAGGAGTTTCGTCATCAACATATTTGAATCCTTTCTCTTTAATTTGTTTAAATGAGATTAATGCTAATACATCATGTAGTTTATTTTGTTTATAATTGAAAGAATCAAACGGAATATCGTCAAGTGTGTCGTAAGTTGCAAAATTGCCAGTAAATACGTCGACTGTGTTGTTGTCTAATTTCGGTCTATAAACGATAGCAAATGAAGTGGGTTGATCTGAAAGAATTGATTCTAAATTCTCGTTCATATTATTTAGTTTCATTTTCAAAAAAATTTAGAAAAAATGTTGCATATCATGAATTAATAATACTGCTCGAGAGCAATCAATTTTCCAATTTGGTATATTTGAGAATAACTCATCTTTTTTGGGGAATGAGTAATTAATTTTAAATGGTATATATTCCATATCAACGGTCCTTTTAATTATGTTAAAAACCCAAACTGTTATATTAAAGCCATACAAGTGAGATAATTACAATTAAAGTGGCATTTTGCGAACTTTATCACTAAGCGACAATTGTCTATTTATGTAATTTGTCACTAAGTGACACATTGAGTATATGAAAAGTATTGCTGCTTGACAAGAATAATTAGTAAAATACTTAGATTTTCTTACATATCTAATATAGTTTTATACTGTTAGAGTCTGTAACTAAAAGGTATGACATATAAGAATGAAGTACTCAATTTAAATTTTAGTGGAGCATTAATACGTGACAAAAACAAACGACTCTCTTCGAGAAAGAAAAAAAATAAAAATGCGAGAAGAGCTAGTTGAAGCCGCATTCAAGTTATTTGTACAAAAAGGGTTTGATAATACCACCGTAAATGATATCGCAGATCTTGCTGATGTATCATCTAGGACGTTTTTTCGTTATTTTTCCTGTAAAGAGGATGTGGTTCTAGATTATCAGCTAGTCGAATATGATGAAATTATCACATCTTTAGAGTTTAGACCCGCAACTGAATCCATATTACTTGCATTACGAAAATCATCGGTAAATGTAACAAAATGCTGTGAAGAGGGAGCTTACGGAATAGATCCAAATAGATTTAAGACACTAAGAGATTTAATTCGGAATCATCCGTCGATTCGTGCAAAAAATAATGAATTATTACAATCAAAAAAACAACTCCTTACCGAATTAATTGCAAAAAAATTAGGGGTAAACCATTTGCATGATATGAGACCAATGATATTATCGACTCTATTAGAGTTTGTATATAGTGCTGCCTATGATATATGGAAAGAGAAAAAAGACTCTGCACCATTTTATGATGTATTAGATGAAACCTTTGTTCTTATAGAAAATGGAATGAACTATCCCTGCGTATATTAAATACATGATGAAGGCACTACCACTACAATTCATCAAAATGAATGGATCGGCTACACTAAGTAGTACCAGTTTTATAAGGTCATTGTTATGATAAACTAAAAAATAAGAGAAGGTAACAACAATGGCAGTCGATTCATCACGAAGAGCAAAACGTAGCTTTACTAACGAGTTCAAAAAACAAATGGTCATACCACTACTTTAATTTATAAAAATCAGACGGCTTTTAGGTCATTTATATCTATTCGTAACTAGTTAAAAGGTTAGAGAATTCATCAAATGACGAAACTAATTCGGTGTCTTCATAGGTTTCAATATCTTCTACTTTTAATAAATCCATACATTTTTTATTTGCTGTCATCAATGGAAAATCTGGACCTGCAATAAACATTGGATATTCATGAATAAGTAAAAAGATGGCTTTTTCTAACGCTGGATGATCAGAAGGTTTAATAATTTCAATCGACTCTATTATATCCTTGCTGCTCTCTTTGAAGGATAGATATAAGGTACAATGATTGCATATAATCATATCTTCATAAACTTCATCACCATAATCTAATAAATATTCTTCGTCATCTTTTTTAGTACAATACGGGCTGAACGCATTTAAAACAATATCTTGTGTAACACTGTCATCCATTGCAATGATACTATATTCTATTCCCATGAATCTCTCCTTAAATAGTTATAATTCAAATAAAATATTTACACACTATAAGTATAACAACACAGTTAAATAAAAATAGTAAGTTGTTTGCGTATCTATTCTACCGTTACTGATTTTGCTAAATTACGAGGCTGATCGACATCGGTTCCTTTGATCAAAGCAACATGATACGCAAGTAGTTGTGTAGGTACTGTGTAATATATTGGTGCAGTAAGCTCTTCAATATGGGGAAGATTGATAATATGCATAGTATCATCACTAACAAAACCTGCATCTTCTTGAGTAAAAACATACAGTTGACCGCCACGCGCTCGAACTTCTTCTATATTAGATTTTAATTTTTCTAGCATTTCGTTGGTTGGTGCCATAACAATCACTGGCATATCCGCATCAATTAATGCAAGTGGACCATGTTTGAGTTCACCAGCAGCATAGGCTTCAGCGTGAATATAAGATATTTCTTTGAGCTTTAGCGAAGCTTCCATAGCGATTGGATACTCATCACCTCGACCTAAGAATAGCGCATGATGTTTATCCACAAAATGACTAGCTAGTTTTTTTATTTTAGGTTCTGCTGTGAGCACTTGTTCAATGCGGTTTGGTAGGACTTGGAGCGCATGCACAATAGCCTGCTCAGTACTTTCAGCCATATTATTTATGCGTCCTAATTTGGCAACTAGTAGCAATAAAACCGTTAATTGTGTGGTAAAGGCTTTAGTTGACGCAACACCGATTTCAACCCCCGTCTTGGTTAATAGAACTAAATCTGCTTCGCGCACGAGTGTTGAGGCTGCCACATTACAGATAGCAAGGGTGCTTAGGTAATTATTTTCTTTGGCTAATCGCAATGCAGCGAGTGTGTCAGCCGTTTCACCAGATTGTGAAAGGGTGATAAATAAGCTATTTTTGCGACGAGCTGGATTTCGATAACGGAATTCTGATGCAATCTCGACATCACAAGGAATTCCTGCTAAAGCTTCAAACCAATAACGTGCAACCATACCTGCATTATAAGCAGTACCACAGGCAACAATTTGAACATGCTCAACCTGTTTAAGGATGGCTTTGGCTTCATCACCAAGTTCGGACAAATCAACTTTACCATGTACCATGCGGCCTTCAAGCGTATTTTTTATTGCATTAGGTTGTTCGTAGATCTCTTTTTGCATGTAATGACTATAGCCTGCTTTACTACCCGCGTCATACTTTGCGTCAGATTCTATACATGGTCTTGTTACTTCTTGATGATTTTTGTCTAAAATTGTTACTTTTCGATGAGTGATAAGTGCGATATCCCCTTCTTCTAAATAAATAAATCGGCGAGTGACGGGTAATAGTGCTAATTGATCGGATGCGATAAAGTGTTCACCTATGCCGCAACCTATAACTAAAGGACTGCCTGAACGTGCCGCAACCAATATATCTGGATTGCGAGTATCCATAATGACTGTACCGTAAGCCCCTCGTAGTTGTGGAATAGCTTTTTGTACAGCGTCAAATAAGGAACAATCTTCGGTTGATATAATGTTATGAATTAAATGAGCAATAACTTCAGTGTCGGTTTCGGAACGGAATTGGTAACCTTTGGCGATCAGCTTTTCACGCAGTGGTTCAAAATTTTCGATAATTCCATTATGCACAACGGCAATAAAACCCGATACATGTGGATGAGCATTGTGTTCAGCTGGTTCACCATGAGTTGCCCAGCGAGTATGAGCAATTCCTGTAGAACCTTCTAGTAGATGCTGTTCAATGGCATCTTTAAGTGCTTGTACTTTGCCAACACGACGAACGCGTTGTAATTCACCTTGTGGTGAAATAATTGCCAGTCCTGCCGAGTCATAACCACGATATTCTAATCGTTTTAAACCTTCTAATAATATTTCAGCAACATCACGTTTGGCGATAGCACCTACAATTCCACACATATCTTATTCCTCGTTAGCTAGCTTTGTTGGTCGTTTCCAACCAGCAAGTTGTTTTTGTTTTACTCGGCTTACGACCAATTCGTTCTCATTCACATTATTGGTAACCGTTGTCCCTGCTGCAATAGTTGCCCCTTTACCCACTTTTACAGGTGCAATTAATTGCGTATCAGAACCGACAAACACATCATCTTCAATAATAGTTTTAAATTTATTTGCACCGTCATAATTACAGGTGATGGTGCCTGCACCTATGTTGACGTTACTACCAATTTCGCTATCGCCAAGATAGCTTAAGTGTCCGGCTTTGCTTGCTTGGCCTAGATGTGCTTTTTTTAATTCAACAAAGTTGCCAACATGGACTTGTTCATCAAGCTGTGAACCAGGTCGTAGACGGGCGAAAGGTCCGATAGTGCACTGTTTAGCGATAGTTGAATCTTCAATAATGCTATACGGACTGATTGTTGAATTGTCATCAATTGAGCAATTTTTTAAGACACAGCCTGCACCAATAAATACGTTATTGCCTAGTTTGACATTTCCTTCAATAATTACATTACAATCAATCGTAACATCTTTACCATGCGATAGTGTGCCTCGTAAGTCAAAGCGATTTGGATCAAGCAGTGTTACACCAGCTAGTAATAAATTTTGAGCTTGCAGGTGTTGATATTGTCTTTCTAACATTGCCAATTGTAGGCGATTATTAACACCTTCAACTTCAAATTGTTGAACTGGGTGCGAGGTTAAGATTTCATAACCATCTTGGTAAGCAAAAGCAATAATATCGGTTAAGTAGAACTCTTTTTGCGCATTATTATTGGTTAAACGTAATAACCAACTTTTCAATAATTTTCCGTTAACTAGCATTATGCCAGTGTTAATTTCGTTGATTTTTTGTTGCTCTGGTGTGGCATCTTTTTGTTCAACAATAGCAATAACTTTGCCATTTTTGCGTTCTATTCGACCATAACCTGTTGGCTCTTCAAGAATAACAGTTAATAAAGCGATACCTTGCTGGGGTTTACTGGCAATTAAAGTTTGTAGTGTTTGAGCCGATATAAGGGGAGTGTCGCCATATAAAATTAAGATATCTTCGTCATCTTGAATGTAAGGGATAGCTTGTTGCACTGCATGACCAGTACCTAGTTGTTCAGCTTGATATACCAGTTGCACATGTTGCTCTTTAAGCGCATCTTTAAGCTGTTGTTTGCCATGTCCATAAACAATATTGATGCGATTTGTATTAAGTTGTTGAACTGTATCAATCACATGTTGTAACATCGGCTTGGCGCCAATTTTATGTAAAACTTTAGGTAGGTTGGAATGCATCCGTGTGCCTTTTCCTGCCGCCAAAATAATTGCACTTAGCTTTGGTGGTGAAATTGCCATAATTGGTTCCGATCTGGTTGAATTAGCGTAACACTATAATCAAAATTTTTAATGAAATCATCCCCAATCTTTTAATTTTTATCATAAAAAAAGTAAAATTGATATTTACCAAAGAGTTTAACAAAAGAGGCAGCAAGTTATGAATTCCGCTATAAAAGTTTTATTACTCTATACCACACACGAAAAACAGACATTTAAGATTATGCAACGTATAAAAACACGACTTAATGGTCGATGTGATTGTGATGTTATTGAACTGTTACCTGATACTAAAATCGATTTGACGCAATACCAAGCAGCCTTATTGGGAAGTTCGATTCGTTATGGATTTTATAGCAAAGTGATGAAAGTATTTATCGATAAGAATTATCAGCAGTTAAATAGTATGAAGTCTGGATTTTTTGGGGTAAATATGGTTGCGAGGAAACCCAACAAAAATACACCAGAAACAAATTTATATACCAAAAAGTTTTTAGCTAAAATAGCATGGAAACCAGCTTTTACTGCTGTTTTTGCTGGTGCGCTTTATTATCCTCAATATAATTGGTTTGATCGCAATATGATCCGCTTTATTATGTGGTTAGGGAAAGGTGATACTGATGTAACAAAACCAGTTATTGAATATACAGATTGGGCAAAGGTAGATGAATTTGCCAAACAGTTTTATACTTAAACGTATAGTTACCTGAAACTTTTTTACAAATAAATTGATATTTTTCTAAAGATATCAAGTGTTCAACTTCTTTTAAAGAAACTTTGTGATATAGATCAACATTTCGGCTAAAAAGGTGTACAATACTGCGCCTATAGAATCTGTCTCCTAATTGGAATTTTAATTGTGATTGAAAATTTAAGAAATATTGCCATTATTGCTCACGTTGACCATGGTAAAACGACATTGGTTGATAAGTTATTAAAACAGTCAGGTACGCTAGATAATCTACGTGGTGACGATAACGAACGCATCATGGACTCTAATGCGCTCGAAAAAGAGCGTGGTATTACCATTTTAGCTAAAAATACCGCTATTGATTGGAATGGTTACCGAATTAATATCGTTGATACCCCAGGACATGCTGATTTTGGCGGTGAAGTTGAACGTGTTATGTCTATGGTTGATTCTGTATTATTGCTCGTTGATGCAATGGATGGACCAATGCCTCAAACACGTTTTGTAACGCAAAAAGCATTTGCTTATGGTTTAAAACCGATTGTGGTTATCAATAAAGTAGACCGACCAGGAGCTCGCCCTGATTGGGTGGTTGACCAAGTGTTTGATCTGTTTGTTAATTTAGGAGCTACTGATGAACAGCTAGATTTCCCTATTGTTTATGCTTCTGCATTAATGGGTATTGCGGGCTTAGATCATGAAAATATGGCTGAAGATATGACGCCACTATTTGAAGCGATTGTTAAACATGTTGAACCACCAAAAGTGGATTTAGATGGTCCATTCCAAATGCAAATTTCTCAACTTGATTATAATAATTATGTTGGCGTTATTGGTATTGGTCGTATTAAACGTGGTCGTGTTAAACCAAATCAACAAGTGACTATAGTTGATAGTGAAGGTAACAAACGTACAGGTAAAGTAGGGCAAGTGCTAGGCCATTTAGGGTTGCAACGTTATGAAGCTGAAGTTGCCGAAGCGGGTGATATTATTGCATTAACTGGTCTTGGTGAACTCGGTATCTCTGACACGATTTGTGATAACAGTTGCGTTGAAGCTCTGCCGGCATTAACTGTTGATGAACCAACAGTAACTATGTTCTTTAATGTTAATAGCTCACCATTTGCTGGTAAAGAAGGTAAATATGTAACATCTCGACAAATTCTTGAGCGTTTAAATAAAGAGCTTGTACATAATGTTGCGTTGCGCGTTGAAGAAACTCCAGATCCAGATGCTTTTAGAGTATCGGGTCGTGGTGAATTGCATTTATCAGTACTAATTGAAAATATGCGCCGTGAAGGTTATGAGTTAGGTGTTTCTCGCCCTAAGGTTATTTTTAGAGAAATTGACGGTAAAAAACAAGAACCATTTGAACAAGTTACGCTTGATATTGAAGAACAGCATCAAGGTTCAGTAATGGAAGCTCTTGGTTTACGCAAAGGTGATCTAACCAACATGTTACCAGATGGTAAAGGTCGTGTGCGTTTAGATTATGTCATTCCAAGTCGTGGACTTATCGGTTTCAGAACTGAATTTATGACTATGACTTCAGGTACAGGTTTACTTTATTCTACATTTAGTCATTATGATGATATTCGCCCGGGTGAAATTGGTCAGCGTAATAATGGCGTAATGATTTCTAACGGTACAGGTAAAGCATTGGCTTATGCGTTATATGGTTTACAAGATCGTGGTAAGTTATTCCTAGGTCATGGTGCTGAAGTATATGAAGGGCAAATCATTGGTATACATACTCGTTCAAACGATTTAACTGTTAACTGTTTAACGGGTAAAAAATTGACTAATATGCGAGCATCAGGTACCGACGAAGCAACAACACTTTCACCACCAATTAAAATGTCATTGGAACAAGCGTTAGAGTTTATCGACGATGATGAATTAGTGGAAGTAACACCGTTATCTATTCGTCTTCGTAAACGTCATTTGACGGAAAATGACCGAAAACGTGCATTTAGAAGTGGTAACAAAGACTAATTAATATTAGTTCTATCGTAATATGAAAACCTCGCTATTTAGCGAGGTTTTTTTTGGCTTTTACTCTAGCAATGGCATCGGCGATAGACTGTTTCCGGTCGATCGATGTGCTAGTTTTGTTTGCCATCGGTGTGACACGAGGAAACAAAATTGTTGGTGGCACCAATTGGTTGTGATTTAATCGCTGTTGCTTTTTCTCAGTTAACGCTAACTCTTCTGATTCACTTAATACATTGCCTAAAGTGCTTAATGTAATACAGTCTGTTGGACAGGTATTAATACAATTACTACACGAAGTACATAACTGTGGCAAAATAGTGTGCAGCACTTGCTTACTGCCCACTATAGCATCGGTTGGGCAAACACGAATGCATTTGCCACAACCAATACAGTTTTCTTCATCAATAAACGCTTTATATTCTTGCTTAGTTTGCATAATTACTTCTTGCATTAACTTAAACCTACAATATTACCATCTTTGTCAATATCGATTTGTCTATAAGCAGGATTAGTACCTAGCCCTGGCATGGTCATCACATTACCAGCATAAACACGAATAAAACCAGCACCGGCAGATATAGCTAAATGACTGATATCGACATCAAAATCGGTAGGAACATTTTTTAAGTTTGCATCAGCACTAATTGACATTGGCGTTTTAGCAATACAAAGTGGCAAATGATCCAGTTTTAATTCTTCGATCTCTTTGATGTTTTCCAGTGCAGTGGCTGATAAATTAGCTTTGTTAGCACCATATTTTTTTACCATGGTTTGAATCTTATCTGCGAGTGGCATATTATCAGGATAAGGCAATTTAATTTCACTTGGCATTTCACACGCTTTAATAACATGTTTTGCTAATTTTTCAGCGCCTTTACCGCCTTGAGTAAAGACTTCACTCACTTCACAGGCAAATGCACCATGTTCAATCGCATATTTTTGTAAAAACGCTAATTCTTCTTCACTGTCGTGTGGAAAGCGATTAATAGCGACAATTACTTGCAATCCATAGCTTTTGGCATTGTTGATATGCCATGCTAAATTGGCAGCACCAATTTCAAGTAATTCAACGTTAGATTCTGAAATTTCTTTTGGAATTGCTTGCCCAGGTTTAATATTATATTTACCACTGTTAGATTTTAAACTACGAACTGTTGCAACAAGCACTACACATGAAGCTTTAATGCCAGCTTGGCGATATTTGATATTAAAGAATTTTTCCATACCCATATCCGAACCAAAGCCCGCTTCAGTCACGACATAATCAGCAAGTTGTAAAGCAATGCGATCGGCAATGACAGATGAGTTACCATGAGCGATATTAGCAAAAGGCCCAGCATGAATAAGTACTGGTGTGTTTTCAACAGTTTGCATCAGGTTTGGATTAATCGCATTTTTAAGTAACACAGTCATGGCGCCAGCAACTTCAAGTTGTTCTGCGGTAATGGCTTCGCCTTGCGTATTATAAGCAAGAATAATACGACCAATACGAGCACGCATATCATGTAAATCTGAAGCTAAGGCTAAAATTGCCATGAGTTCTGACGCTGCGGTAATTTCAAATCCATCTTGGCGTGTAACACCATTAACGCCACCACCAACACCGACAGTTATTTTACGAAGCGCACGATCGTTATGATCTATCACTCGCTTCCACACAATGCGATTTACATCAATGTTTAAACGCGGTAAACCTGTTTGTACAGTAAATTCATCACCTAAACGTTCTTCATGATAAAGCCTTGAATCTAAAGCAGCAGAAGCTAAATCATGTGCGGCAGTGATGGCATGAATGTCACCTGTTAAGTGTAGATTTAATGTTTCCATTGGCAAAACCTCGGCTTTACCACCGCCAGCAGCACCACCTTTAACACCAAATACAGGACCTAAACTTGGTTGACGGATACAAGCGATTGCTGACTTACCAATATAATTTAAGCCCTCACTTAGCCCGATAGTATTAACTGTTTTACCCTCACCAAGTGGCGTCGGCGTGATAGCAGTAACTAATACCAATTTACCGTTAGGTTTGTTTGGTTTGGTTTTAAGAATGGATAGATCAACTTTTGCCACATGCTTGCCGTAAGGCAGGACAAATTCTTCTGGAATGTTGCATTGTTTAGCTATTTCGGTAATTGGATGTAATGGCATATTAATTCTCATCTAACAGTAATTTGGGTTATCAGTATAAATAATTTGATTTGCCGAATAAAGCGACAATTTTATCTTTATCGTTTTTCGGCACAATTCGCAATTATCTTGTTATAATTACTAAATCTATTCAATCAACATATATTTCATTAAAGGATAATAATTAAATGAATTGGTTTTCTGAGTATTCACTTTTTTTAGCTGAAACAGCAACAGTTGTTATAGCAATTTTAGCTGTACTTGTTTTTATATTAAGCCAACGCCGTAAATCAGCAACGGTGGCAGGGCGGTTATCGGTTAAAGATATTAGCCAAGAATATGAACAAGTTAAAGACGACATGTTAATGTCAAGCATGGACGAGTTAGAAGCTAAGCTGTTTATGAAAGATCTTAAAAAACAGAAAAAAAATGAGAGAAAGCAAGCGAAATTAGCAGCTAAACAAAAAAAGAAACAAGCTAAAAATCAAGAAAAATCTGCCGAACAAACTTCGTCAGATTCAGATAATGTAGCGAAACCAGTAGAAAGTAATACAAACCAACAAGTTAAACCTAAATTATTTGTATTATCTTTCAATGGCAGCATGGATGCACACGAAGTTGAAGAATTACGCCAAGAAATCACTGCTGTGTTAGCTGTTATTAAGCCTGAAGATAAAGTTGTCATTAAGCTTGAAAGTCCAGGTGGCGTGGTTCACGGTTATGGTCTTGCTGCATCGCAATTATTACGGTTTAGACAGCGTGATATACCTTTCACTGTAGTGGTTGATAAAGTTGCGGCAAGTGGGGGATATATGATGGCTTGTACCGCTAACAAAATTGTGGCAGCACCATTTGCAATTGTGGGTTCAATTGGTGTGGTTGCGCAGATCCCTAATTTTAACCGCTTACTCAAAAAACATGATGTAGATATTGAATTACAAACGGCAGGTGCGTATAAGCGTACATTGACGATGTTTGGTGAAAATACCGAAGAAGGACGTCAAAAATTCAAACAAGAATTAGAAGAAACTCATCTTTTATTTAAAGACTTTGTTAAAGAGTATCGCCCAAATGTTGATATCGAACAAGTTGCAACAGGCGAACACTGGTTTGCAACACAAGCTAAAAATAAAGGCTTAGTTGACGAAATCAGTACAAGTGATGACTTTATTTTATCTCACTTAGAAACACATAAAATTATCTCAGTCTGCTATCAACGTAGGCAAAAGCTATCGGAAAGAATTTCGAAGAACGTGATGAAAAGTGTAGAAAGATTGTTTTTTAGACAAGAAAACGGGCTGTAATAGCCCTTTTTTGTTTAGCAAATACTTATATCCTCTTAGACCTAAAATTCAAAAATCATAAATTAAGCTCATTTTTGACGTAAAAGTTTATCAGCAACTGATTAATTTTTAACGATAGCATTAATTGCCAAAACTGAATATCCATTATTCTAAATAGGTTTAATATATAAGCAATCCATAAAAATTAATGGGTAAACTCTTTCCTTTAATTACATTTCTTTATGTTTCTCCTTGAGGACAATTAATATGTTTCAATGGCTTTCAAATTGGGTTTTAGATGGGCTTAAACACTCCCCAGAAATTCTATTATTTTTATCGTTAAGTTTAGGATATTTAATTGGTGGCATTCGAATGGGTAAATTCCAACTCGGTGGTGTTGCTGGTTCGTTACTTGTTGCTGTTGCTTTAAGTGTTTTGGGCGTTACTATTGATGCTGGGGTTAAGTCGATTCTCTTTGCACTATTTATTTATGCTGTGGGTTATGAAAGTGGTCCTCAGTTTTTCCGTTCACTAGGCGTGAAAACATTACGCGAAATATTCTTAGCATTATTTATTGCTGTCGCAAGCTTTGTGACTGTTGTAATTTTAGCTAAAATATTTAATTTAGACAAAGGCCTTGCTGCTGGTTTAGCTGCAGGAGGATTGACCCAATCTGCCATTATGGGTACAGCCTCTGATGCATTAAGTCAACTTGGATTAAGTGCTGAAGAATTAAGTAAAATGCAAGCTAATGTCACTATTGGTTATGCAGTGACTTATATATTTGGTTCACTAGGTGCCATTATAGTGTGTGTCAATATTCTACCAAAAATAATGGGTAGAGATATTGGCGATGATGCAATTAAAGCACAAGCAGAACAGCTTCATGGTTCGCTCTTATTGGGCAATGATCAAAATTTAGCTTTATCTGATATTAGTGGTCGTTTGTATCGTATTACCAATAAAATCAACCAAACTGTTTCCCATATTGAACAAACTGTAAATGGTATCAGTATTGAACGTATTAAACGTGGCAATAAAATAATAGAAGCAACTCCTGAAACAGTATTAAAGTCAAAAGATATCATTCTGGTTGTGGGTCATCGTGACGCTATGATTAAAGCACAAGATCTACTTGGTAGCGAAGTAAATTCAGCATCAGGTATGGATGTAGTGATGAACAAACTAGATGTTGAAATGCGTAATAGCCGTTATGTGGATCAAAATCTTACTCAAGTACTTCAATCTGACGAAGTTATGAAATTAAAACATGGAATATACCTTTTGGCTATTCATCGTGATGGACAATCCCTTCCTCTTACTAACGATATTAATTTAAAACTTGGTGATGTTATTACTATTTATGGTGCTGATGGTGATCTTCGTCGTGTTGTGGATAAAATTGGTGCTCCAATCACTAAAAGTGAAAAAACTGACTGGATATTTCATGGTTTAGGGCTTGTTGTAGGTCTTATTATTGGTTTAATCGTTATACGTGTTAGCGATATTCCTATTACATTAGGAGCTGGTGGTGGTGCGCTTTTATCAGGATTATTATTTGGCTGGTATCGCTCTGTTCATCAAACTATCGGTAACATACCAACTGGTGCTGTGCAACTTTTAAAAGATTTTGGCTTGGCAGGTTTTGTGGCGGTTGTTGGTTTAAGTTCTGGTCTTCAAGCGATTAATACTATTAAAGAACAAGGTTTATCCCTATTTTTAATTGGTGTTGTTGTTACTTTATTGCCAATGTTACTTGCCATTTATTTTGGTAAATATGTACTAGGCTATAAAAATGTAGCGGTGTTTGCTGGTGCTTTAGCGGGTTCGCGTAGTGCTAATCCTGCTTTTGGTGAAGTGCTAAATAAAGCCGGTAACTCAACACCAACCAACTCTTTTGCCATTACTTATGCTTTAGCTAATGTTTTCCTAACTTTATTAGGACCATTAGTTGTTGCTTTTGTTTAATTGATCCATCAAATTAAGGATACAAATGTATGAAAAACAAAACAGAATACAGTCAATATGCTAATTTAAGTCCTTTTGAATTAAAAGATAACTTAATTAAACTGGCACAAAGTCATACCGATCGTGTAATGTTAAATGCAGGTAGAGGCAATCCCAACTTTCTTGCTACTTGGCCTCGTCAAGCTTTTTTCCAATTAGGTGTATTTGCAACCCAAGAATCCGAAATGTCATTTTCATATTTAAATGAAGGTATCGGTGGCATGCCAATTAAAGCAGGACTAACCGGACGCTTTGAACATTTTATTTGCCAAAATTACAACACTCCTGGTGTTGCCTTTTTAGGTAAGGCATTTTCTTATATTCGTGATCAACTAGGGCTTGACGAAAACGCCTTTTTACAAGAAATGGTAGAAGGTATTTTAGGATGTAATTATCCAGTACCAGATAGAATGCTACATTTTAGTGAAGATGTGGTTAAAGCATATGTTTTACAACAAATGGGTGCTCAATATCTGGATCGTAATGATATAGATTTATTTGCTGTTGAAGGTGGCACAGCTGCCATGGCTTATATTTTTAACTCAATGAAAGAAAATGGATTAATCCAAAAAGGTGACAAAATTGCCATTGGCGCACCTATATTCACGCCTTATCTCGAAATTCCTGAACTTAACGATTACCAATTAGTTGAGGTATTAATTAATTCTGATCCTAACTCAAATTGGCAGTATCCTGAGTCAGAATTGCGTAAATTAGAAGATCCAGCAATTAAAGCCTTTTTTGTTGTTAATCCTTCAAATCCACCATCAGTTAAAATTGATGACAAAAGTTTAAAAATCATTGCTGAGATTGTTAAAAAACGTCCTGAATTGATCATTTTGACTGATGACGTTTATGGCACATTTGCTGATGACTTCCAATCTTTATTTGCAATTTGCCCTCAAAATACTATTTTAGTTTATTCATTCTCTAAATATTTTGGTGCTACAGGTTGGCGTTTAGGTGTTATTGCAACAGCACATGATAATGTAATAGATAAAGCCATTAAAGCGTTACCAAGCAAAACCAAACAGATCTTAAATAAACGATATAGCTCAATTGTTACTGACCCTGAAAATCTAAAATTTATAGACCGCTTAGTAGCCGATAGTCGTGCGGTTGCATTAAACCATACTGCTGGACTATCAACACCACAGCAAGTACAAATGGTATTATTTGCATTATGTGAAATGATGGATAGCGATCAAAGTTATAAAACAGCATTAAAATCGTTAATTCGACGCCGTGCAATATCACTTTATCAACATTTAGGTCTTAAACATCAAACCGATGAAAACAGTGTAGATTATTACACTCTAGTGGATCTTGAACATATTTGCCGAGAATTATATGACGATAAATTTGCTAAATGGATCCTAAAAAATAAAAATCCATCTGAAATGTTATTCAGAATTGCTGATGAAGCAGGTGTTGTACTACTACCGGGTAAGGGATTTGCTGTACAACATCCTTCTGCTCGAGCATCGTTAGCAAACTTAAATGAATATCAATATGCCGCAATTGGATTATCAATGCGTAAATTAGCAGAAGAATATTATGCTGAATATAAAGCGAAGAATTAATAGTTAAATATTTAAATCAATAAACTTAATTAATACCCTAGCTAGTCTAGGGTTTTATTCAACCAAAATGTTGTAAATTTTCTACTACTGATGTATCCAAAAGTAACAGTATTACGACAATCTATCTTTTGAGAAAATATAAAATCAATATACTACCTGAGTTATGTAAAACGAAAAATAGACCTATCTTTATAACGTTAAAAGGTTAATATAACCATTTATACGTCGTCAAAATATGCTGACAAATAAGCGAGCATAACACGTCAAAAAAGCGTGTTGGAAGTGTTAGGTATTTTGTCAAGAATAAAATATAGCTGATTTGTCAAAACCGAAATAAAGTCAAATATTATCATTCAACTACTTTGATCGTTTTTGATAAGTTAACACTAAACTTCTATCTTTAATTTATATATAATGTTGGCTCAATAACTTAGATTGTAGATATCAATTTCGGAGCCTTTCATGCAGCAGTTTCGTCCTATCCGTCGTGCTTTACTTAGTGTGTCCGACAAAACCGGTATTTTAGAATTTGCAAAAGCCTTATCAGAACGTAATGTGGAACTCCTTTCGACTGGGGGGACAGCAAAATTATTAATGGAAAACCAAATACCTGTTATTGAAGTATCAAATTACACTGGTTTTCCTGAAATGATGAACGGGCGAGTTAAAACTTTACATCCTAAAATTCATGGGGCAATTTTAGGGCGACGGGGTATTGATGATGATATTATGCAACAACACCAAATTGCACCGATTGATATGGTTGTTGTTAATCTTTACCCCTTCGCACAGACTGTCGCTAAACCAGATTGTACGTTAGATGATGCGGTTGAAAACATTGACATTGGTGGCCCGACAATGGTTCGATCTGCGGCCAAAAATCATAAAGATGTTGCCATTGTAGTTGATTGTGGTGATTATGAAAATATCATCAATATGATGGATAGTAACCAAAACTCCCTTTCATTTAAATATCGTTTTAACCTTGCAATTAAAGCCTTTGAACATACGGCCAAATATGATGGTATGATAGCCAACTATTTTGGGCAATTAGTGCCACCTTACATGGGTGAAACCAATCAACCATCGGGCGAGTTTCCTCGAACTTTAAATCTACAATTCATTAAAAAACAGAATATGCGTTACGGTGAAAACGCACATCAGCAAGCGGCTTTTTATGTTGAGCAAGATATCAAAGAAGCCTCGATTGCAACAGCAAACCAATTGCAAGGTAAATCCCTTTCTTATAACAATATTGCTGATACAGACGCTGCGCTTGAATGTGTAAAATCATTTGATGAGCCAGCATGTGTGATTGTAAAACATGCTAATCCTTGTGGTGTAGCGGTTAGTGATAATATTTTACATGCTTATGAAAAAGCCTTTAAAACTGATCCAACTTCAGCTTTTGGTGGCATTATAGCCTTTAATCGACAGCTTGATGTAGATACCGCAAAAGCCATTGTTGATAAACAATTTGTAGAAGTAATTATTGCCCCATCAGTTAGCCAAGAAGCTTTAGCCATTACTCAAGCTAAAAAAAATGTGCGTGTACTTGAATGTGGTGAGTGGTCAACATCAGCATCAGTAAGTTTAGATTTTAAACGTGTCAATGGCGGTTTATTAGTGCAAGATCGCGATCTAGGTATGATATCGCCAAATGAATTAACTGTAGTAACCAAACGTAACCCCACTGCTCAAGAGCTTTCAGATGCGCTATTTTGTTGGAAAGTGGCAAAATTTGTTAAGTCAAATGCCATTGTCTATGCAAAAGATAATATGACAATTGGTATTGGAGCAGGGCAGATGAGTCGTGTTTACTCTGCTAAGATAGCGGGAATTAAAGCTAAAGATGAAAATTTAAACGTTGCTGGATCAGTTGTTGCTTCAGATGCGTTTTTCCCATTTAGAGATGGCGTCGATGCCGCTGCAGCCGCAGGTGTGACTTGTGTGATTCAACCTGGTGGCTCGATTCGAGATGATGAAGTGATCCAAGCCGCAAATGAGCACAATATCGCGATGATCTTTACTAAAATGCGTCATTTTAGGCATTAATTGTGTGATCACTTTGTTAGTTTTTAAAAAGAGTTATCTATATATATCTTTATATTATGAAAGGCATCTTAAAAGGATCTTTTATGAAAGTATTAGTAATTGGTAATGGTGGGCGTGAACATGCGCTTGCTTGGAAAGTAGCACAATCTCCATTGGTTTCTAAAGTTTTTGTTGCCCCCGGCAATGCTGGTACTGCACTGGAACCAAGTTTAGAAAATATTAATATCAAAGTCACCGATGTGAGTGGACTGCTTAATTTTGCCCAGCAACAGCAAGTGGATTTGACCATTGTTGGTCCTGAAGCACCACTGGTTATTGGCATTGTTGATAGCTTCCAAAAAGCAGGATTGAAAATCTTCGGTCCAACAAAATCGGCCGCTCAACTTGAAGGCTCAAAAGCTTTTACTAAAGATTTTTTAGCACGTCATAAAATTCCAACAGCTGAATATCAAAACTTTACTGAAGTGGAACCAGCAATTGCTTATATCCGTGAAAAGGGCGCACCGATCGTGATTAAAGCCGATGGACTTGCGGCTGGTAAAGGCGTTATTGTTGCCATGACACTAAAAGAGGCCGAAGACGCCGTTCGTGACATGTTAGCTGGAAATGCCTTTGGTGATGCAGGTCACCGAGTAGTGATTGAAGAGTTTCTCGAGGGTGAAGAAGCTAGCTTTATTGTCATGGTAGATGGCAAAAATGTCGAGCCAATGGCAACTAGCCAAGATCATAAACGTGTTGGCGATGGCGATACAGGTTTAAACACGGGTGGCATGGGCGCGTATTCGCCAGCTCCTGTTGTAACTGATGCGGTTTTTGCAAAGGTAATGGATGAAATCATTTATCCAACGGTCAATGGTATGGCGCAAGAAGGCAACGTCTATGTCGGCTTTTTATATGCTGGCTTAATGATTGACAAAAACGGCAATCCCAAAGTTATTGAATTCAACTGCCGATTTGGCGATCCTGAAACACAGCCGATAATGATGCGAATGCAATCAGATTTGGTCAAACTTTGCTTAGCGGCGGTAGAAGGCAAATTAGATACGGTCAAATCAAAATGGGATCCAAGATCCGCATTAGGTGTAGTGCTAGCTGCAGGCGGTTACCCGGGTGAATATCATACCCAAGATATAATTCTTGGACTACCGGCAGAATCAACCGAAGATTGCAAAATTTTCCATGCAGGTACTAGTTTAGAAAAAGGGCGAGTCTACACCAATGGGGGACGAGTATTATGTGTAACTACACTTGGCAACACAGTACTTGAAGCTCAACAACGTGCTTATCAGCAAGCCAAAGACATCTATTGGCATGGTTGTTTTTATCGCCATGATATTGGCTACCGTGCAATTGAGCGGGAAAAAAATAAATAACCGTTTATGAAAAATTGATTTATTAAAAAACAATAAATAAAAAGTTCAATAAAATCAATGCTCTACCTGAATATTTTTGCCTTGGGTAGAGTGTTTGATAGCGCTAAGTGCTTTATCATTTTGATATAAAATAGCCTAAATCGGATAATGTTACCGTTGCGGTTTGTTACTCTCAAAGCTCAAAATATCAGAAATCTTGCTAAGTTTTTAAATAAAAAATGTATCCTAAAAGCTGTCATAAAGCCAAAACAATAACATTTATTCTTGACAAAAATTAACCAAAATTTATCTAAAAACTAGCAAAAATTTATATAAACGTCTATAATTTCACCAATTTAAAATTAGTTAATTTAATTATAAGGTTAATATAGAAACCAATAAACTTAATCGACAGGTGGAACGTAATGCAGTATCATTTTAGACACAAGCAGAGGCAAGCCAATGTCTTAAATTTATTAAATCACCATGCTAGATGTGGTGTTACACAAATCTTGTTTATCTTATCAAAGTTATCTTTAAAATTTTTATCGAAATCACTTGCTAAATTTCCGTTGTCATTGACACTACTACTATTATTGCCGTATTCATTGGAATCTCAGGCATTATCGGCCACGACTTCTAAACTCATTCATGGTACTGCACCTTATTTAACTTTTGATGGTGGTACTACCAAAGTGACTACAACAGATGACTTATTAAGTATTAGGTTATCGGATGGTCGAACATTCACACCGCAAAACAATTCTTCATCATCAACAAATCCCATTGAGCTACCCGCATCAGGTCAAAGTTTTGAAAATATTGACATGATAGTACCGACATCAACCAATTCTGTGAACCTTAGCGATTTAGTCGCACAGGGTAATTGGGGTGATGATGATGGTGATGGCCAAGATGGCGGGGTAATGGCAGAAGGAAGTATAACGCTTAGTATCACAGATAAAAATAACCAAACGGTTAGTCGTAATGAAGTATTAACGATAAGTAATGCACCTTATAAAGTAAAATTAAGTAGTACAGGGGGATCTTTAAGCACACAATACGGGGAACCAAAAGCTAATACCTTCACAGAAGGTAGTGAAACATATTACATCAAACCAAAGGTTACAGTAGGTGTCAATTTCGTAAGGCCGAATTTGCAATTAGGAACAGACATTTTCGCAGGTCCAGCTTACGAATGGAACCCTGATAAGGGATTTCTAGTTCAATCAACCAATTCAGTATCATACGCGTTAAATTTTCCGACTACGGGTGCTGATGGTTTATATTTTGATTTAGATATAGTTGGAGTAGATGCAAGTCAGTTGACTTGGGAGCCAGTCACGCATGAAGGAATAACCGCTACGGTGACAAGGACAACCGCTAGCGATAGTTGGATTCCTAATGGTTCAGAAACAGTAACGCGTGTTACTCTAACGGGTCCAGAGGCTAAAGCACAATGGGATAGTGCTAATCCAGATCCAATTACAATCCCAAATTTACCGAAAGAATTTGAATTAAAAGGCAAGGATAGCAGTGGTAATGTGGTGGTAAAATATGGATTTGTTTTGCAAAAGTGGTTTGTCAATGGAGGAACTAGATTTGATATCTATCCTAATAGCGTATCTTGGTGTAGTAGTTTAGGTTATCGAATTCCACAAATAAGGGATCTTACTAATACATACAGTTCTGCTTGGGGAAATGATTGGCAAGGAGCTGTACCGCCATCCTCTAATAATGGTTCTTACCAAAGACGAATAGGGGCTGGATTAGCCACAGAGTGGGGTAACATGATGTATTATACTAATACAGGTTTTGAATACAGCATGTACAACTGGACTAGTGATAGTATGGGAGGAACAGGCTACTATATGTACACAGTGGGTTTGTCGAATGGTATTGTTTACTACTCTACAAGCTTATCTTCTATTGTTTGTGTTACTCCTTAGTTTTTGCACTTAAACTTAAACTGAGGACACTCAACCAAAGAACAAAGTCCTGTGTAAAGCTAGACGACACGCCAATAGGTTTTAAAAGCTTGCGCTTTTTCTAATAAATAGCAAAAGCGCTTTGCAAAAATAAAAAACAAAAGTTAACTTAACAAACGAAAGATAATCTATAACTATTTAATTTTATTAAAAGATAAAAATTAAATAAAATAAATAGTCTACCTGAGTTTTTTTTATAAGGTCATCTTAATAAATATTTTCAATGATTTTCTTAAAGACTTAATTTTTTTCTATTAATTATCAAAGTTTTTGGATCACTATAGGTAATTTATGTATTGTATATAGTGAGCAATTACTTTATCGTCATCATTTTACTAATTCAAACTAATAATAGAAACTAAAGTTTAATTTCTTTATTTGCCAATGAAATAAAACACAATAGCGAAGCAAATGTCAGAATGGTTACAGTGCCCCATACCGTTCGCCATCCGTAGCTATGGGCGATATCAGCAATGATAATAGGAGTTAGAAACGAAGTGATAAATACAGTAGTGCCAATCATACCCAAGGCTGTTCCCGCACGTTCAATGCCCGCTTTCACTGCTACCTCGGTATAAGCAATACCGTGCCACGCATGGCCAAATAACCCCGTTAACACAATAAATATAATGCCGATATATGTATTACTCACCATTAAACAAAGCATTAAAGATGCCATTCCACCAAGTATGGCGTAATATTTTAATAAGGCAATACGATTCTTTTTTTTGTCTGTATAGTAACCTGACCAGATCCTGAGCAGCCCACCACCAATCTGAACACCAATAAGAATAATAGCTATTGATGTTAAATCTATATGTAGGTTATCACGCATATAGATGCTACCAAATGTGAGTACTGCCATTTGAGGTACCGTTAGAAAACCCGCAGCCATAACGACCCTCCAAACTGCCCCAGTTTTTAGTGGGGAGGGGATAGTGAGGGTTGATTTTGGTGTATATTTTGATTCACTCTGTTTAGTGTTGATAAACAATATAACTACAAGACCAACGCTAAAGCCTGTGGTAGCTAATACAATAAACATCAGTTCAAATCCATATGAATAGGATAACCAAGGCAGTAGTCCAGTTCCAATCGCACCGCCAACTGGGATTGCGGTTTGACGAACACTCATAGCAAATCCACGTTCACTATCATCAAACCATGACATCACAGTTCTGCCAGATGATGAGTTAATACTACCGCTGAAAGCTCCTGTTACAACTAGGGCTGCTCCCAAGTGTAAATATTTAACACCACCACCAAGTGAAGCTTCTGGCGTGAGTGATATGGCGATTAAGGCATACATTATAGCTGATGACCATAACCCAAGAATCAAAACCTTCTTGTCACCTAATTTATCTGTCAAGATCCCCCAAATTATCTCTGAAACTGCAACACCTAACCCCATTGCTCCTAAAACGAAACCAAGTTCGTATAATGAAAAATGATAAGCATCTCGCATTAAAATTCCAGTAATGGGTATGCCAGCAAAACCCATCGCAAATGTTGCTTGTGCCAGAACACCAATTCCAAGCACAAACCAACGATAATTATTTTTTTTATCCATTTAATTTTTCCTTACTTAATTGCATACCAATTGGTATGTTTTGATTTATAGTATTCTATTTATTTGTATAAGTAAAATTAAATAAATTTCATTAAATTATTTGCATTTATTAATTATTTTGATTTTAATTAGTATATAGGGTGTTTTTGTGTTACCGTACTAATTGGTATGTTTTATTAATGTAATTGGAGGTAATAATGACTAATGTAGCAATTAATGGTTTTGGTCGTATTGGGCGTAGTTTTGTCCGTGCATTGCAGGATTGTTCTCATGACATCAAAATAGTTGCGATCAATGATCTGGGTTTAATTGATCAACTCGCTCATCTTTTAAAATATGACACAACTTTTGGACGTTTTGCTAAAAGTATTGATGTAAAAAAAGGTTGCTTAATTATTGACGAACAAGAGATTGCGATATATCAAGAACGTGATCCTGAGGCTATCCCATGGGCTAAACATCAAGTTGATGTGGTATTAGAATCAACAGGTGTATTTAATGATGGCACAAGAGCACAGTCTCATATTAAAGCTGGAGCTAAAAAAGTGCTCATTTCTGCTCCAGCAAAAAATGTCGATTTAACTATTGTTCAGGGGGTGAATGAGCACTTGTATAACAAAGATGAACACCACATTATTTCTAATGCTTCATGTACAACAAATTGTTTAGCCCCTTTAGTTAAGGTGTTACATGAGAATTTTGGAATTAAATCAGGCTTTATGACAACCATTCATGCTTATACGCAGGATCAAAATCTTCAGGACGCACCGCATCGGGATATGAGGCGAGCACGAAGTGCAGCGCAAAATATTGTTCCAACTTCAACTGGTGCTGCGCAGTCAATTGGACTTGTTTTTCCTGAATTAAAAGGCAAATTAGATGGTGGTTCGGTGCGTGTTCCTGTCATTACTGGATCCATGATAGATCTTACATTAAATCTAGAGAAAGAAGTGACAGTACAATTAGTAAATGATACTATCAAAAAAGCTGTAAACTTGAAAAAAATGGATGGTATTCTTGCCTATACAGAAGATGAAATTGTTTCTTCTGATATTATTGGCAATCCAGCTTCCTCTATTTTTGATTCTAAGCTAACTAAAGTAATGGATGGAACTTTACTCAAAGTTGTCAGTTGGTACGACAATGAATGGGGTTTTTCAAATCGTTTGGTGGATACCATTTTACAAATTAAATAATTAGTTAATTAAACATACCGTCAATTGATGGTGTGTTGAGTTATAGCAATATGAATAACGAACAAAAAACTAAACAAAATTCCAGAGAAAAGCTCATTATTGCTATGGCTGATCTCTTATTAGAAAAAGGTCTAGCAAATACTAGCCCTAAAGATATTTTAAAGCGGTCAGGTGTTGGACAAGGTAGTCTTTACCACCATTTCAACGGTAAAGAAGATTTGGCTTTATATGCTATAACTTATAATGTAGAACAGTTAATAAGCATAAATGCTTCAGTACTAAATACTGATACAAATGCTTATAATAAACTGTCAAATTTGCTATTAAAACCTCGTAATATACAACGAGGCTGTTTAGTTGGTCAAATGGCACGAGATAGGTCTATTATGACAAATCCTCATTTAGCGGCAGAAGTTACACGCGGATTTTTGACAATGAAACAAACGTTAGAAAATCTTATAAGAATGGGAATTTCTGATGGAAGTATTTCTAATATTCTTGCACCGTTAGAAGCAGTAACACTGATCATATCTACTTTGCAAGGCGCTTATATTTCAGCAAAAGGATTGCAAGATGAATCCTATTTTCACCTAACAATCAATTCACTATTGAAAATATTTACGCCAAAATCATAGTTTATTTTTGTTTAATTTGTGTTGAATTACAAACAATAAAACAATCAAACCGTCATTTATAGCTCAATAAAGTAGCTCATTTTTCTTTATTGTTTTTTCTATTTCACAATGGACATAAACCAATCCTCCATTTTTGGATTTTGATGCGAGAAGAAAAAACTATGCCAGTATCTAAAGTAGTAATGAGCTTTATCTCTTGTTCTGAAAGGGCAAAGTTCAAAAGGCGATCTGGGTAAAATTGCTAACGCCGATGGCTTTAGCCTTGCCTTTTTCGTAAGCTTCTTCCATTAATCGGTAAGCATAATAGTAGTCATTAAATGGCTGGTGAATTAATAATAAATCAATATAATCTGTTTTTAATTTGCGTAATGATTCTTCTATTGATTGCTTGGCTTTGTAGTTAGCGTTGGTGATCCATATTTTTGTGGTAATAATAGTTCTTGGCGGGGAATGCCACATTTTGTATGGCATTGCCAACCTGACGTATTTTAAAAATTAAGACCTGTTTTAGATGGACGGTAAATCCATCTAACATTCATTATTTAGCCAAATTTAAAATATTAGCAATGACCTGCTTGCTATAAATGTCACTAATAGCAAAAAAGGGGCGTCTTGTGCCCCCTTTTATAATATTTTTATATAAAATTTATAGTCGATTTCTATCAATTCCTCAACGTATAATAGGTAACAAATTAATGCTTGTTGAGAACTTCTAAAAAAGGCATGACACTGCTGTTTGGCATAAAAACTCGATCATTATTCTTTTCTTTGTCAAGGATAGCTGGATCAATCTCATAACCTAACAGATTAGAAAGAATATATTTATTCATAAGCCCACTTAAATAACCATCTGGTCCTCGAAATGATTCAATAAATTGACAATTATATCGTTGATTGGTTGATATAAACATAAAAGGGATTAGGAACTGGTCAACGTTGTCACCTATACCATGCCCAACATTCACAATTTCGCCATGATCCGAGGTATAAATAACGGTATAGTTGTTACTATATTTATTAATAACATCATATAATGCTTTGATTGCACGGTCGGTGTGATGAATAGTTAAATCATATTCTTCGGCATCAGGTAAAGCCAACTTATCAACTTCATCATAACCTTTTGTATAGGGTTGATGGCTACCGCGCAAATGCACAAAAATAAATTTTTTTGGAGAATTATCTTTTTGTAGAGTGTCTTCTAATAATTGACTTAAATTAATATCCAAAAGATCTTCACTAAAAGTGATAACATCGCTTTTACGCGCAATAAAACCAAATTTGCTATTAAATGTACCTTGAATTGCTTGCGCAGCCGATGCTAACCAATAGGTTTTGTAATGATTGAACTTAGCCATCTCAATAATCGATTTATTATCGAACAAATTATCATTACTTTCGGGCACATTGAATGAAAGTGTCATTGGTATAGAATCCCTGGTTAAAGCGGCTGCTGAGTGGCTATTTGGGATAATACATCCGCCATTTTGACTAAAAATATTGGTCATAAAAGGCGTAGTTTGTTGATGATAACCATAAGCGCTATAGCGGGAAACTAAAGAAGATTCGCCCATAATAAATACGATCAAGTCGTTATCAGGCTTATTAGGAGGTAAAATCACAGCTTGATTAAATTTCTCAATTTCATTGGTATTTGAATAGATATCTGTTGATACATAACTAGCCAAAAGATAGGATAAATCGCCTAGCACAGCAGGAAATATTGCACGAATTACACTAATACTACTTTTAAGGTGACCATTTTTAATGTCAGTTTTTAGTGATGATTTAGTTATTAAGAATAAACTAACAATGAATATTATAAGTATATATAAAGATAGGGGGACAAAAAGTTTAAATCTAACGGAAATTAGTTTTTTAAGAATAAATAAAATAAGAAAGGTTGTAATAAATGCTGGACCTATTATGAGCAAAGCCTGTTTAGTCATTGACATTACTTCGTGAGAATTAGTCTCAATAATAGAATCAAGTACTCCTTCTGATATCATTTCTCCATAAAAAATGAAATAACTAATTTCAGATAAAAAAAGAAATAAAAATAAAGAGCCAAAGGCAACAATGGGTTTATGACGACTATTAATGCTTTTATGTATTAACATAATAAAACATAAAGTTGTTATCAAATTTAAATAAAATAAAGGATTTTCTAAAAAAAATCCATCCCGCTGTGCACTAGACTTATTAAGGTAAATAAAAGCAAAAATAGCACTAATAAAAGTATAAATTAACAGTAAAATTAAACGGGAACTTTTTGCTATTCCATATGATTTCATAATATATTTTAGTTATCTTATCGTTATTTTGTAAAAATTATAATAATCAATTATATTTTTTCAATTAAATTTTATTAAATAGAGTGCATTATCATATTTCTTAAAAAAAATACATGTATCTTAAAAATAAAAGTAATCATATTTATACTACAGGTGAATATTTTCACGATAATTATGGATGAATTATTAAAATACAATTTTCGATTGATAGCTAGCCATTTTGTTTTTTATAGTGTAAGATATGTGCACTTCTTGTTAAGGAAGTATAAAATTTTAGTAATAATATTAAAAAATATTTAAAAGGAGAAAATAATGATGTATTTATCTGCAATTCGTGCTCAAGCAAGAAATTTTTTAGGTAAATTTGTTAAAAATGAGCAAGGCGTAACAGCAATTGAATATGCAATTGTTGCAGCTGGTGTTGCTACTGTTGTATTCGTTGTCTTTAAAGGTGATGGTCCAGTAGCGACAATGTTAAGTGAGGTTTTTGACTCTTTAAAAGAGAAAGTAACTGGTACAATTAATGCTACACAGACACCTACTGCTCCTTAATTTAATTTGAAGATAATGTATTATTATCTTTGTTGAGTTAAAGTTACTAGCACTAGCTAAGGTGCTAGTAGCTTTTTCGTAGTGTAAAAATAATATAATATAATGAATATTATGGACAATGAAGAATCTAGGTTTTCTGCTGAATGGGGTAGAGTTCGTGATTTGGTTTTTCAAGTTCTTGATCTTGATTTAATTGAACAATTAAAGAACGAACCTAATCGAGTTTTGCGTGAAATTCAAACAATAATTAGAGATATTATTAACTCTGGCAATGCTTATATTACTGCCGACGAATCGGGTGTATTGGCAGGTATGATTTGCGATGAAATTATTGGTTATGGTCCAATTGACTCATTAATGAAAGATGAAACGGTTAATGATATTTTAGTCAACGGCCCTTATAGTATTTATGTTGAACGGGGCGGGGTCCTTGCCAAAACGGATAAGTTTTTTATAAATGAACGTCAACTACTTGATATCGCAAGACGTTTAGTCAATAAAGTTGGTAAAAATATTGATGAGGCGCATCCTTTAGTCGATTCAAGAATGCCCGATGGTAGTCGTCTCAATGTTGTTATTCCTCCTGTTGCCATTGATGGAACATCGATGTCAATTCGTAAATTTGGTACTGGTCGCCGAACATTTCATGACTTGATCAACTATGGTTCACTAAATGAAGACATGGCTAACTTTTTAGTTATTGCAGCTCGATGCCGAATGAATATTATTGTTTCGGGTGGGACAGGTTCTGGTAAAACAACAATGCTTAATGCACTGTCTGGATTTATTGGTGAACATGAACGAACTATTACACTTGAAGATGCCGCTGAGTTAAAGTTGCAGCAAGATCATGTGCTTAGACTGGAAACCAAATCAGGTGGTGAGGATGGTCGTGGAAGAGTAACTATGCAAAATCTCTTAGTTAATGCACTGCGTATGCGACCAGATCGAATTATTTTAGGGGAGTGCCGTGGTGAGGAAGCTTTTGAAATGCTTCAAGCTATGAATACTGGTCACAATGGTTCAATGTCGACGTTACACGCTAATACTGCTAAAGATGCTTTATCTCGATTAGAAAGTATGATCATTATGGCTCAACCTGAATTACCTATTGTTGCAATTAGACATTATATTGCTTCTTCCGTTAACTATATTATTCAGGCTTCACGCCTTCCAGATGGACAACGTAAAGTAATGAGTATTACTGAAGTTATGGGATTAGAATCTGAAAATATTATTACTCATGATGTTTTTAAGTTTAAAATTCATGACGAAAGGGATGAAAATGGTAAAATTCAAGGTGAATTTGTCTGTAATGGATTAGTCAGGCGATCTGCACTTTATGATAGTGCTCAATATTATGAAATGTCAGATGTGTTAGAAAAACTAATGTTAAACGCAGTAGGTTTAAAAGCATGATTTTACTTCTTTCACTTGTGCTCATTTTTGTTGCTGTTATAAATATTTTTACATTACATCGTCGTAGTGGGCGATTACAAGTATTTTATAATGTCGAGGCCAAAAAAATTTCTTTATCAAGTTTGGTTGAAAGAGAATTATCTCAAAGACAACAATCCTTTTGGGAACGCACTAATTTTAATATTAAAATGATGATTAAATCTTATTATAATTTACTTGTAATAGGGCAATCAAAAAGTCGGTTGTTTGTTTATATTTTTGTAGGTGCAGTTGCGGGTATCATATTGAATGAAAAGTATATTAACTATAATAGCTATATTGCTGCTTTAGTTAGTATTATTACCACGATTGTTGTAATTCTTTTTATAAAAAAGAAAAAGTTGAAAAAAGAATTTTACGATACATTTCCTGAAGCATTAAACACCATTACAGGTGTTGTATCATCTGGTGGTGCAATAACAACGAGTTTTAAAACGTGTGGAAATTCTATTGATGGAATTGTTGGCAAAGTAATGAAAGATGTGGATAGCCGAATTGAAATTGGTGAAAATATTGAGGATGTCTTAATAAGATCTTATTTAAGACTTCCATTTCCAGAATATTATTTTTTTATTTTGACAGTAATGGTTAATCTAGATAGTGGTGGAGAATTAAAAGAAGTTCTTAGTCGGTTAACAAAAATGTTAATAAACAATCGAATTTTAACTAAAACCAGAGACGGTAAAACAGCCGAATTAAGAATGACTATGAAAATATTAGGTTGTATGCCTTTTGCTTTTATTTTTATTCTTAAACTTGCTTCACCAGCAAATTATGAACAATTGGTTGGTACAACGGTTGGTCATTATGTTTTATATTATATATTCGGTAGTGTGGCTATTGGACTTTCCGTTATAAGAGGAATGGTTAGCAAGGTCATTTAAATTATGATGAATTTACTAAATATATTAATTCCCATTATTTTAATTTTTATAGGCAGTAGAGAATTAGTCTGTTTATATTTGTTGCATCAAAGAAAAGAAAAACTTAATTTATTATTAAATAATGAGAATGAAGAAAAGAGAGCACCTAAAAAGCATATTAATCAAAGAAACCTTGCTTTTGAGAGACTAGCTGCAAAAAATAGTATAAGCTTAACTTTTTTGCGTCGCTTTCAAGAAAAAAATAGTTGGAAGATTTACGCCATCATTATCGGATTTTCGTTTTTTTATCTTGCAAATCAAATATTTTCTTTTATTGAACTTAGTTCAAATATATTACTAATTGTATTATTCCTTATTATTATTATAGTCATTATTCTGCCTGATAGATTAGTAAAAAAACAGACAGAAAAAAGAATTAAGAGAATTTCACAAGATTTACCATTGATCATTGATATGATGGCAATTATGGTGAAATCAGGTATGACAGTCGAAAATGGTTTTAGATATTTAAGCACGAAAGTAAAACCAATTAATAGAGATGTGGCAACTATTTTAGAAAGAGCTTGTTTAATGATGGATGTTAACGGTATTGAACTTTCCATCGATTTAATTCAGCGTGAGGTGCCTTGTAAAGAAGTCAGAATGTTTTGTATTACTTTAAAAAGAAGTATTAGTTATGGTAATTCGATTTATGACGCTTTATTAGAATTATCAGCTGAAATCAGAGAAGTACAAAAATTAACAATAGAAGAAAGAATTGCTGCTATTGCAGCTAAAATGACAATGCCGATGATGGTATTCTTTTTAGTTCCAGTTCTTGTTGTTGTTGTTGCGCCAGTTATTATGAATATTATATCGACATTAAGTCAGATGAATAATTAGGGATCTAGAGATAATGAATGATTTTTTAAAATACTGTAAACCAAAAATGTTAATAAATCCGAAATTTATTGCGGTGTGTTCAATATTGTTTGTTGCTACTGGATGTCAAAATAGTACTTTAAGATACGATTTAAATGAGCAACAAAAAATTTACATTCATGAAACCACAAAAAATTACGGTGGTTTAATTGAGCTTTATAAACAACGTTTGCAAAAATCTGATACTGAAGATACAAGATATAAACTAGCCCAAGTCTATTACTTATCTAATGACTATGATGCTGCAAAAAGAACATTAACCCCTGTTTTAAATAAAAGCAGAAATGATAATCTTTTTGTTTTGTATGGTCATGTTGAATCAAAAATGAGGAATAATGACACTGCATTAGAATATTTAGACAAAGCAATCACGATTAATCCTAAAAACGGTGAAGCATATAATGTAAAAGGTATAGTTTTGTTGAAAAAGAAACAATATGATGCTGCACGATATTCGTTCAATCTAGCTAGAGAAAACTTTTATGATGAGAACAAAGTCACAAATAATCTAGCTATGCTATCAATTTTGAATCAAGATTATAATGAGGCTTATAAGCACTTAAATATTTTATATACAAAAGGATATCGTGACCAAACCATTCTTCATAACTTGCTTTACACGTTGGTTAAGTTAAATAAAATTCAATTAGCTAAGTCATTTTGCTTAGGGCATAGGTTATCTAATGAGCCAGAAATATTAATTCAAGAACTAAAACAGATCGAGCCAATTAAAGCGATTAAATTTAATGAAATTGTGCCAGCGCAAAGTGATAATCAAAAGCAGTATACAATTGAAAAAGCGGCATCACAAAAGCTAAATAAAACGGACAAAAAAGTTGTTAAGCCTGAAAAAGTAACTAATTCACAAACAACTGATAAGTCGGAAGTTAGTACTAAATTATCGAGTGTGGCTAAATTAGATTCAGAAACTGAATCCAAAGCAGCTTCTCAAGCTACTGCAACTAATTCAGCAGTTATAAATAAAACAGATTCTAAACAAAATAATCAAGTCAATCGGGCGACGACTAAATCGACTATTTTAGCTGTTCGATCTGGTGAACATCGAAAATTTAGCCGAATAACTTTTGAAACAGTTAGTCCATTAAATAAAAATCAATACGTAATTGAAAAAATTTCACCAACAGAGTTCAAATTATCGTTATATGACGTAACCCTTCCTAGCAAAGGAATAAATTATATCATTAACCAAATTTCTCGTAGTGACCGTGATTTTGCCAATGTTACAGGAACTTTAACTGCCGAAAAAACATTAGTTTTACAAATAAAAACAAAACAAGACTCAATAGTGAAGGATTTCGATGCAGGTCCTAATTCTAACGGTAAAGCTCATTGCTTTGCATTTGATTTTTATTTAGAGAATAAATAAGTGCAAAAAAATAATAATAACAATAGATATAAAATTTTAGGGAGTTTGCATGAAACAAAAAAAAATAATTATTCTATATATATTAATGTTAGTTGTAGGACTGGCATTACTATTTACCAAATCTTCGCCTGAGCCTGTTGCGGAGCCTATAGTTCAGCAACCAGTTCAAGTTAAAGAAGAGCCTAAAAAAGAAGAACCTAAAACAGAAATCATAACAGTAGCTGTTGCTAAACGTAGTATTAGTAAAAGCAATATTTTGACTAAGGATGACTATTATTTTAAATCGATTGAAGTCAAAATTGGGTCTAATGACAAATCCAAATATATAAGTGATGCAACAGAAATCGATTCTTATGTTGCTAAAAATAATATCGCAAAAGATGCATTTATAGAAAGTAGTTTTATTGCTTCACCTAATTCAGAGGAATATTTACTGTTAGCGATAAAAGAGGGGAATTATATGTTCCCATTCAAATTGGATCAAATTGACTCTTATTTAGTAAAAAATTTGAAGAGTGGTGATCTTGTTGATCTCTATATATTTTATAGTGATGATGAAATAACTAAGTCTAATACTAAAAATTATAAAGAGGATAGATTGGCTTCACCTAGTGATAATTTTGTTAAAAATCGCATAAAACCAATTATTGTTGGTAAAAAGATTCTTTATATTGATCTAGGATCTACAATAGATCAAAAATTTCAGAGAAAAGAGGTAGGTCAAGTCCAATTAGAGCTTTCAAATCAAGAAATTAAATTATTAAGAACACTAATGACAAATTCTACAGTTATGATGTATCCAAGTACTTATAAACAAAATGTTGATGATGGATTACGTTTGTTAAGTGATAAAGAAAAGAAATGGCCATTAACTGATAAAGCTATTTTTTCAAAGAAAAAACAGATTAATTTGCTAAAAGGGAATTAAGAATGCTAATAAAAGTTAAACCAATTATTAACAAAATAAAAAAGCTAGCTTGTTTATTATCAATTAGCTTCTCTCCGTTGGTTTTTGCTAATACTCACAATTTACAGATTGGGCAAAGTAAAACAATTGTTTTACCTGAGAATGTAGGTACGGTTTTTATTAGCCAAGACAGCGTAGCAAATTATGAAGTTGTTGATGGTAAATCGCTAATTATATATGGTAAGCAAAATGGTAGAACTAGCTTGCTTGTTTATGATGATGCAAATAATATTATCATTAATGATAATATCAATGTTGATCCACTCTTATCTCAAATTACACATAGGCTAGCGCAAAACTTTCCAAATAGTAGCGTAACAATAGATCGTTACGATAACGGTGACCCAAGTGGTAGATTTGTTTATGTACTAAATGGTACTACACCAGATACTACAACAAAAGGTAAAATTATGGCGCTTGTAGGTACACTCGTTGGACAAGATGCGGAGCGAATACGAAGTAAAGTATCTGATGAATTTGTTAGCCCAGATCTGACATTTCAAGATTACTATGTATATAACAATATTATTGATAATATTAGAGTAATTGAAGAGTATCAAGTTAATGTAAGATTGACTTTTGTTGAAGTTAGCAAAACTTTTACTGATTCATTGGGTATTGAGTGGCAAAGTTTAACATTAGATAGTATGGCCAAAGGTCAAGATTTTAAGATGAACAATATTGGTGAGTTTACTCTATTAGGTCTAAAAAAAGGATTCAATATTCATAACATTACTACGATGATTCGTGCTATAAAAAATGATCGCTTAGCTAAAATTTTAGCACAACCTAATTTATCTGTATTATCTGGCGAAAGTGCAGCGTTTCTTGTTGGTGGTGAGATTCCTATTGTGACTAAAGGTAAAGATGGTGATTCTGAAGTTACTTATAAAGAATATGGTATTAAATTGAATATCAGCACCAAAGTAAACAATGACAAACGCATTAGATTATTTATTAATAACGAAGTGAGTTCGGTAGCAGGTTCATATGCTTTTAATGACTATAATATACCGACTTTACAAACTCGAAAAACAAGTTCTACTATTGATTTATCTGATGGTGACAGCTTTGTTATTGCAGGATTAATTAGTGAACAGGACTCAGAAACATTATCTCGTATTCCTTTTGTCAGTGAAATTCCTATTTTAGGGGCATTGGCTCGTAGTACTACAACAGGCCGTGAAAAAACTGAAATGGTCGTATTTGCAACAGTTAATTTAGTTACACCTAATAATAGCTTTGATGGTGTAGAGTTACCAATTTTGGAGCGAACAGATGTAATAAATAATTTCTTTAATATTAAGAATAATATGAATAAACAACGCCGAAAAACAGTACCAATATCTAATGAAAGTGAAAAGTTTATTAACGATATGGGTTTTATTGAATAAAAGATTAGTGAGATTTTTATGCAATTATTTGGTAATAAAAAAGATAAAGATATATCAAAAGAACCATCACAAGAATTTGTAGTTGGACGCATTTCTACTTTTCAGGTCGCTATTTTAAGCAAACGAGCTGAATTGATTGAAAATATTCGTTCGGTGCTTTTCCTTTACAATGTATTAGGCATGGAGATCTTCTCATTAGAATTATCTGAATTAAAAGAAGCCCCACGTTGGAATAAATATGATGCTATTATTTTAGATATCAAAGATGAAGACAGTGCAGAGCTATTATCGGAAAATATCAATCGCTTTTTTCCAATTCAAGCATCAACAATACTTGTTGGTAGTCATGATTCAATCCAATTTTCTGAATTTTTGTTAAAAAAAGGAATTCATTTTTTATTAGAGAATAGCCAATTAGAGAAAATTCCTGATATCTTACACTCAAGGAGTATTACTCCACTAGGTTCTAGCCAAAGAGTCGGTAGCGTTATTACATTTTTAGGTTGTAAAGGTGGAATTGGCACATCATCATTAGCAGTTCATACACTAAAAAAAATCAGTTCGTTAACAAATTATCCACTCCTTTATATCCAAGGTGCAACTACAAGCCCTAATGCAGATTTTTTATTTGAAACACCAATTCCTCAAGATGGTTCAATTGTTGATATTGAAATGTCTTTACGAGTAAAAGTTGAACTTGCTGATAAGGCTTGGAAATATGATGATCTAAATTCAGGTCAATTCAATATTACTGTTATTGATCAAAATATGGGATTGCAATCTTCGTTTAAGCATTTTGATGAAATCATAAAGCTTTCAAACATTGTGTTTATTGTAATAAATAGAGATCCCTTTTCAATCAAAATTGCTAAGAGAATTTTGGAGGAAATTGCACGTATTAGTACACAAAATACGGATTTATTAAATAAACGTTTTTTGGTTTGTTTAAATGAGAACCTTCCTTATGATAAAAAAAATGCTTTGCAAAATGAGGATATTGAAGAATTCTTAGGTAGAAATATCGATTTTACACGCAAATTTATTCCAAAATTAGATAAATTTAAAAAAGCACATACTAGCAGTGAAATAAATGAAATGGCTGCGGCTATTATTGGTAATAAAAAAGTTAAAAAGAATAAACAAAAAATGTCTTTTTCAATATTAAAGAAAAAGAATGATTAATCGTTAATATAATAGAGTAGAGCAAATAATTATGTTTAAATATTGGAAATTATTCTTTCGTCAAAAAAATGCAAGTGTTTCGATAGAGTTTGCAATTGTTTTTCCTTATTTAATTGTTCTATTTTTATTTGTACTAGAATTTAGTCGAATTATGATTATTGGTTCGGCTTTAGATCTGGTGACTACAGAAATAACTAGAAAAACGGCGATTTCTCAAAATGCAAACTATAATCAACAGTTACAAGAATTGATTAATTCTGAAGTACCATTATGGCCCTATATAGCAGATCCACAAAAATTTGAAATAACTGTGAAATATTGTAGAAAAATTGATGAGGCAATTAATAATAATTGTCTAGATACTCCTGTTAGCGATGCTCCAATACTATTATTTGAATTGAAGTATGACTACAATGCTATATTCTCCAAGCTGTTTGGTCGTATACTTGACAGTTCTCTGGAAAAGAAGACTATTGTTTACCGTGAGTTTTATTAAAATAATTGATAATTAAAGGAATGAAGTAGCAAATGAGATATTCTGATAATTTTTTTCGTAATAGAGACGGTATAATTTCAATAGAGTTTGCAGCATGTTTTTGTTTGTTTTCACTTTTAGTATTTATTATCTATGATACTTACAGTAGCATCATGTTACAGAATAGATTAGAGCGGGCAAATTATACTGTAGCTTCTATTTTTCGTGAAAGATCAGCAATTTATCCAGTTACAAATGGCTCGACAGTTCAAGATGTCGCTGCATTATGTGCTGATCCTAACTCCTGTTTTAATTCTCATGAGTTATTTGATGATACTCAAGTGGAGGAACTCAGCCAGTTAGCAAGCTCATTACTAAATGGACGTAAAGTTACTTTAAGAGTTGATAGTTTATTTATATTTCAAGATGTTACTAACCCCAAAAGCTTGGCTCATGCGCAACTTGTTAATCTAAGCGCTAGTTCTTGCTCCTCTGGTGTATGTAATGATGGTGGTATTGGGGACTATTTTACTTCTTTACCTAGTATGACTGGTGATTTAGATAACTCACTTACTGACTATTCCAAACTTGTTCCGTATGTTGAACGAACTGCTGATCCCATAACAGGGTTAACAGGGCGTTGGATTCCCTTATATCGAGTTAGTATGTGTATAGTTAACGAAGAAAGCCTTTATTTAAAATGGTTTAATTCAAGCAGGAAAGCTACTGATACTTTACCAAATTTATGTAGCAATATTGTAGTGTTATCACGTTGTAATGATATTTCAAGCTCTGATGGAAATTGCCCAATTTATTATCGGTAATCAACACATTTTTGAGAGTATTATATGAGCCATAGCAATAATAGACATAAAGAAATTAATTATAAGAAATCTTTTTTTAAGTGTTCTTCAGGGAGTGCTGCTATAAGTTTCGCCTTAATGTTTCCTGCAATGTTAATTTGTATGTTAGTTTCAATAAATCATACTCAAACAATGCGCGACCGTGCAAGGATCTCTGAAGCTACTAACGAAGCTTCGTTGGCAGTTATCGCATTAAACAATAAAAATGCCGATAAAACAGCAATTGAACAAAATCGAAAAATGGCATTGAACTATATTAATTATTTTGTTTCCCAAAAAATTAGTGATGATTTAGTAGAAGATGTCGATGCCTCTATTAATATAGAATATAATAAAAACACAAAGGTATATAGTATAACCTATAAACAGAAAGTTGATTCTTTAACAAGTAATGGCAAAGGAAAAGTTGATGAGTTAAATCAATCTATGATTGTTAGCAATAAAACCGAAAGTTATGGTAATACAAAGAAATTTGAGAAATATGACACATTTGATATTGCTTTTATCAGTGATTTTTCAGGTTCAGCAACATGTAAATATGATGCTCCAGATTGTAATGACTACTCTCCCCAAAATAAAAATGGTGATCAGCAACGTCTTCAATATATGAAAAAAGCAATAACAAATATAATTAATAAGCTTGAAAAGTCCTCGGGAATTAAATTTGCATTGATTCCTTATGATATCGGTGTACCTGTTAAGCTGGATGCTAAAAACCTAGCTGGTGGAGAAAGTTACGGTTGTTCGGTTATGTACAAAATGGAGGATCCTTATAAAGTCAATTATAATTTTTGGGCAAATAAAAACATTGCATATGCTAAATGGCGTAATCTGGCAAAACCTTATGACCTCCCAGAGACACCGTTACCGGAGTTGTTTTTCATAACTTATCCTTATTTTTATGATCATGGGAACGTTGTTACTTATTATTTAGATTATTTTAATTATCGTTATTATTCACAAATAATTGGGCCAGCGAAAGAGTTGTATGATGATGATGCCTTAGTGCGTAGTGGATTGTGCGGGAAAAGGTTATTTCCTGATAAGGGAGCAGCACAGTATAGTTGTGGTAAAGATAATTGGGATTATCCATTACGTTATGAAAATGAGAAAACTATTAATGAACAATATGCTAGTATTGTTCAACTATATCATTTCATGTTTTCGGGAAGATTTTCGGACGACGTGCATTATTCATTTGCTAACACTAAAACAGTTGATGTACAAGGTACAATTGATGAATTGTTCAGTGGCATAAACACTAATATAATAACATTTAATCGACCTATTTCGCCTACTGTTGGTGATTTTTCGCCATTTTTTGGAATGTGCCAATCACCTTTATATAATAATGACATAATGAGCGAAAAGGTGATTAATTTGCCAACTAACCATCAAAGATTTTTAGAAGCATCAAAACATATTAGAACATTTAAGGCATTCCCTCATTTAGTTCCTTTTAGTAAAGACAGAAATCATAATTCGACTTTACTTAGTTATATTGGTGAGAGTGAGCAATCTTGGCAACCAGGTGGAGGAACAGACACTATAACCGCCTTGTTAAGGACAGTTCCTGTAATGGCAAATGGATCCGCTAATAATAAAATGATGATTATTATTACAGATGGTAAAGATGATGCTGGAGCCGATATTCTTAGAGATGATTTTTTGGATAAAGGTGTTTGCCAAGCAATAACGACTGGATTAACTTCAGCAGATAATGAGAATAAAGGCTATATTGAGAAGGCGGCTAATACAGCAACGATCCACTATATAAAACTTGATCCAAAAGCAGCCAATTTGACAACTGATGAACAATATGAAGAAGTATATGGAAAATGGTTTACTAAATGTATGAATGGTAATAGAGAATATTTACACGAGGCTCAAGATTATCAGAGTCTATTTGATACTATGGCAAAAATTATTCAGACGGAAACAGGTAATTTTGTTAACAGAGATGAATCTAATTAATAATGAAGTAGGGATTATTTAAAATGAAATTAATTAGAGTAATGGTATTATTTGCATCATGTTTATGCCTTTCATTATTTGCAAACGAAAGAAAAAGAAGTGATGCTGTCATGTTGACGATAAAATCATTTATAAAAATTCCTACTTCAACTAACTCTATTGATACAGGAATTACGATAGAAAATGGAAATATTTGGCTTACAGGATACAGCGATTCATGGATATTGGGCAGTGTTTTGTTGGGATGTGGTCATTAAAAGCCTCATTATAGAGTAGAATTTTTGTCGATGAAGGGATTTATATTACGCAAATAACTGCAGGAGCATATCATCAATCATGGTGATGTTTGGTCATGAAGCGACAATCGCGCTTGGCAAGCCTCAGCTATTAAGGTTGAAAATATTGGGGGTTATCAAACTATACCACCCCTAGTTTTGGTAGCTAAAGATGTCATCATGACAGAAGCTGGAGAATATACTTCTTTTGTTTTAACCCGGAGTGGAGAGGTTTATGCTTGGGGGAGATGATGAATCAAATCAATATCGGTTTAGATATAGTGTACAGGAACTACCAGTACATGTTTACCAGACGTACCACCCAGTGCAAATTACTAATCTTCCCCCTTATATTAGTGGTGAGGATATATAACTATTAGGGGAGGAAACCGTTACACTGCTTTTTTAGCTTCGGAAGGCGAGGTGTACGCTATGGGAGATGCTAATCATCTCGGTATTGAATTTGGTTATTTGGATGGTACCCTATATGAACCTGGATTGTATCTTGATGATGTAAATGGAAAGAGCTATAAAGTAAGTGTCCCTATTCCCCAGTTTGTTATGGATGATGTTAATACGCTTTATTGTCGATTTGGGGGATGTGTTGCGGTCACTAATGATAATGAATTATTTACGTGGGGAGTAACACTTGCTGCAGGTGTAGAAAATGGTTCCCTTTGGCAGATAATGTATGGTTATAAACCCTTGAAAAGAGAAGTTATTGGTAATTTGACTAAATTTGATGGTGGTAAAGAGAGTATAATCTATTGGAATGATGAAGGGAAAGCTTTTGGCGTTGGATGGAATAATCATTTTAAATATGATCCTAAAGGTAAAGCTCCTCTTGTCGTTAATTGGCCAGGAGTAGAATTAAAATTTGTTACAGATGAGATGAAAAAAGTTTATGGTGAAGATTTTGTTCCAGGACAGTGATACTAATGGTTAATCAAGAATTAATTAATGATATTATTATTCTAGCTATTTGGGCATGTTTGTTATTTTCATGTTATACGGATTTAAAATATCGAACTATCTCAAATAAAATTGTTATAATAATATTCATTTTAGTTATTTTGAATTTTGCCCTTGGCAAAGGGCATCTAGATTATATTGCATCAGCTATATTTTTAATTTGTGGTCTATTCATGTTTTATTGTCGACTTGTTGGTGCTGGAGATATAAAATTAATTACTGTTCTTTTGATTTCTATTCCAATAAACAGTGTGCTGTTTTTCTTAGTCGTTATTACCTTTTTGGGGTTACCAATGGCAATCATTGCAATAATATACAGATCCTTCAAAAAAAATTCTGTTACATTGCCTTATGGGCTTGCCATTAGTGGTAGCTATTTTTTAACATCAATAACCTTATTTGAGGTTATACTGTAATAACTAACTTGTAGTTAACATCTTAAATATAATCGCATTTTTATAATAAATATCAATGTTTCCCATCCTCAATAAGGCGGGTGGGAAACTCTTTTTTAACCAGCAAACACTTAATAACTGTTATTCCTTAAAAAATATTTGAAATACTCTTACACATAGCTATATAAAAATTATTATGTTTTAGTCACTTTTAATAAAAAGTTTATCCCCTTATTTTAAGAATATGTATGTATACCATTTTGGTGCATATCAGGTCTGTATTAGAGTATTATAAGTTTATTACTTTTTAATGATGAATCATTATAATTATTTTTAATTAGTTTTTTGCTTAAAAAACAGTAATTATATTAACTAACATTTATCAAACTTTGTTTAAGTTATGGCATAGTTATTGCTTATAAATAACATTGGATAGATTTGTAATTATAAATATTTAGAGGAAACATCCGTATGGAAAATCATAGCAGTAGTACTGTTGCTTTTGTTAAAAATCGGCGTGCTTCATTAATCAGTGCTATTTTTTTAATGGCAACATCGGCAATTGGTCCGGGATTTATTACTCAAACCGCTACGTTTACCGTCACGCTTGGTACTGCCTTTGGCTTTGGTATTTTAGCATCTATTATTATCGATTTTGTTGTTCAGCAAAATATTTGGCGAATTGTAGCATTAACCAAAATGAACTCTTCAGATATAGCTAATGCAACCATTCCATTTAGTGGTTATTTGCTAGCGGTGTTAATTATATTTGGTGGATTAGTATTTAATATTGGTAATATAGCTGGTGCAGGTTTAGGTTTAAATGCATTGGTTGGCCTTGATCCTAAATGGGGAGGGGCAATTAGTGCACTTTTAGCGGTTTACATATTTTCTTCCCGTAAAGCGAGTCATTTTATAGATCGTTTGATGATTGGTTTTGGTTTGTTGATGATTTTTTTGACACTGTTTGTGGTGTTCGCATCGCATCCACCGATTGGTCAAGCTTTAAAAGAGACAGTGCTTCCAAGCCATGTTGATTTTGCTTCAATTACGACCATCGTTGGTGGGACAGTTGGCGGTTATATTTCTTACGCAGGCGCTCACCGTTTACTTGATAAAGGTATGGTTGGTGTAGAGCATATTGATTATGTTTCAGGCGCAGCCACAAAAGGAATTGTCGTTGTTGGTTTAATGCGTTACATTTTATTTTTAGCGATTTTAGGTGTCGTGGCAAGTGGTGTGACAATTGATATTTCAAGTTATGCTGCTAACCCTGCATCGCAAGCATTTCAAGCGGCTTTGGGAGAGTTTGGATTGCGCCTTTTTGGTTTGATTTTATGGGCAGCAGCCATCACTAGTGTTATTGGAGCCGCTTATACTTCAATGACATTTATTCCTCCGTTTAAACGTACTATTACAGACAGACAACGTCAGTTTGCTACCATTATTTTTATTGTTGTTTCGCTTGCAATTTATTTAATTATGGGGACTGCACCAGTATCATTATTAGTCTTTGCTGGTGGTTTTAATGGTTTAGTTTTACCGCTTGGGTTAACTATTTTTGTTTATATTGGCTGGAGACGTGCTGATCTTATGTCTGGGTATCATTATCCAAGATGGTTATTGTTGTCAGGTTTAGTTGTGTGCGCAATTACTTGGTATATGGGCATAATGTCGGTCGCGACTATTTTTAACTATCTAAAATAGAAGGGCAATATGATAATCACCAAATGTATTGATTTAAATAGTGACCTTGGCGAGAGCTTTGGTCAATGGCAAATGGGTAATGATGAAGCAATGCTAAATGTTGTTAGCAGTGCGAATATTGCTTGTGGATTTCATGCAGGTTCGCCTGCTGGCATTTTAAAAACGTTGAATGCCGCTAAAGCCAATAATGTCCAAGTGGGTGCTCATGTTGGTTACCCTGATTTAGTGGGATTTGGTCGTCGTAATATGGATGTTGCAACTGATGAGTTAACCGCTGATGTGATTTATCAAATTGGCGCACTTAAAGGATTAGCCACATCAATCGGTACCAAAGTGAGTTACGTTAAACCACATGGCGCATTATATAACACTATTGCACACGATAAACGTCAAGCAATGGCGGTGATTGATGCGCTTTGTCTTGTTGATCCCACGCTTATTTTGGTTGCGCTTGCTGGCTCAAAACTGATTGAATGGGCTAAAGAAAAGGGTTTAAACGTAGTTGCTGAGGCTTTTGCTGATAGAGCTTATCATGCTGATGGTACTTTAGTTTCTCGTAAAGAGGTTGGAGCGGTATTGCATGATCCTGATTTAGTTGCCGAACGCATGTTGCAATTGGTTAATGATGGTGGCGTGATGTCTATCGAAGGGCAATTTGTGCGTATTGAGGCAGGATCAATTTGTGTCCATGGCGATAGTGCAGGTGCTTTAGGCATGGCACAAAAAGTACGACAAAAACTACAACAAAATGGCATTCATATTGCCTCGTTTGCTAAAAGTAATAATAACTAAATTAGTTAACGTTTTGAAAAAGTTAATTAAATTAATAAAAAAATATGATTAGACAACACGTTACCAAGTGGGCTATAAACTTGGTCTTTAATATGACAAAACAATGTAAAATATGTATTGTTAGTGATTGGATGTTGATCATATTTCGAGGTACTTAATGCGATTTTTACCCGTTAATATCGATGCGTTTATCGTAGAATTAAACAGCCTTGAGCAAACCATGGCGCTTACTGATGTGCTTCAAGGTGTTATTGCTGATTGGCATATCAATGAAATAATTCCAGCGGCACGAACCCTATTAATCCGTTATAACCCCATTGTAACCAATGCTAATATACTTGCTGAGCAGATTGCTCAATTAGATATTTCGGCAAGCGTTATGCAATCAGGCGAACAGGTAACAATACCTGTTCGCTATAATGGTGAAGATTTATCTCAAGTGGCAGATTATCTTGGCATAACGGTTGCCGAAGTCATTGCAAGGCACACTGATAATGAGTATCAAGTGGCTTTTTGTGGCTTTGCTCCTGGATTTGCTTATATGGTATCTAAAACGGCTCAGCTTAATGTGCCACGTCGAAGTTCGCCACGAGTCCGCATTCCAGCAGGATCGGTTGCTTTGGCAGGGGAATTTAGTAGTGTTTACCCACAAGCAAGCCCTGGTGGTTGGCAATTGATTGGCATTACAGATACGGCAGTTTGGGATATTTATCGTGATGAGCCAGCGCTGTTCAAACCTGGTACTCGGGTTAATTTTATTGATGTGAGCCAATCGAAAACAACTTATCATTTACCTGCTCATTTATCAGCAGCTAAAAAACAAGATGATCTTGTTGAGCAACAAGATATAACAGTATTAACGACAGGGTTGCAAACATTGTTTCAAGACAATGGCCGAATTGGGCAGGCGGCGTTAGGCATTTCTGAATCGGGAGCGATGGATAAAAACGCATTACACAGTGCCAACCGCGTGTTAGGTAACTCAATTAATGAACCAGCGTTAGAAATTACCCAAGGTGGTTTTAGCGCCCAAATAAACAGACCAATGTTAGTTGCTGTGACGGGCGCTATATGTGAGATCACAATAACCACCATCCAAGGTGAAACCTATACTTCTCCTATGTATCGGCAAATTCAATTAGAAGCAGGTGATATTATCCGTTTAGGTAATGTAAAATGTGGCGTTCGTAGTTATTTTGCTGTGCGTGGCGGTTTTCAAGTAACACCTATTTTAACCAGCTGTGCTTTTGATACGCTTGCACAAGTTGGGCCCTTACCACTAAAATCGGGTCAAATGTTGGCGATTAAGCAAGCAAAAACGTTAAATCCAGTATCATTATCAGAAACTCCTATGATTAATTACCCAACTAGTGATGATATAGTAGTGTTAGATATTGTGCTTGGACCACGTACCGATTGGTTTACTCAGCAATCGATAGCGCTTCTTACTTCACAGTTGTGGTCGGTTACTCCAGCTTCTAACCGTATTGGCTTGCGTTTATCTGGCCAGGAACCGTTAATTCGTGAAAAACAACAAGAATTACCTAGTGAAGGTACCTGTATTGGAGCAATACAAATACCAGCTAATGGACAACCTGTATTATTTTTGAATGATCACCCTTTAACAGGAGGTTATCCTGTTATTGGCGCAGTATGTAATTATCATTTAGATTTAGCAGGTCAAATTCCAGTCAATGCTAAAATAAAGTTTAATCCTATAGGGATGTTTAAAGAATTTGAAGGGAGTGATGTTGATCATGTCTGAAAATAATAAAAATATAACACATAAAGTATTGATAGCTAATCGAGGTGAAATTGCTGTACGTATTATTCGCGCTTGCCGTGATATAGGCTTGTTATCTGTTGCAATTTATGCCGATGCTGATATTGATGCACTCCATGTACAAATGGCTGATGAAGCTTATGGATTAACAGGCAATGTACCTAGCGATACATATTTAGATATTGATAAAATTATCGCAATAGCTAAAAAATCAGGAGCCACCATGGTTCATCCAGGTTATGGTTTTTTATCTGAACGTGTTGAATTTGCTAGAGCAGTACAAGATGCAGACTTAATTTGGGTAGGCCCTAACCCTGAAACGATTGAAATATTGGGTGATAAAGTCAAAGCAAGACAGCTTGCGTTGCAAGTGGGAGCTCCTTTGGTTGTTGGTACAAAAGAGCCTGTAAAAGATGCCAAAGAGGTTATTGAGTTTGCGCATGCCCATGGTTTACCAATTGCTATTAAAGCCGCATTTGGTGGCGGTGGTCGAGGTTTAAAAGTAGCCTGGCAAATGGACGAAGTAGAAGAACTTTATCATTCCGCAGTTCGTGAAGCTACAACTGCTTTTGGGCGAGGTGAGTGTTTTATTGAACAATTTTTGCATAATCCTCGGCATGTTGAAGCACAAGTTATTGCTGATACATTAGGTAATATTGTTGTCGTTGGTACACGTGACTGTTCATTACAACGACGTAATCAAAAATTAATTGAAGAGTCTCCTGCACCTTTTATAACAGATCAATTAGAACAGCAAATTATTCAATCTTCGATTGATATTTGCGCTAAAGCAAACTATGTAGGCGTAGGTACAGTTGAGTTTTTACTTAGCCAAGATGGTAAGTTATCTTTTTTAGAAGTTAATACGAGATTACAAGTTGAACACCCAGTAACAGAAGAAACTACAGGCGTCGATCTTGTTATTGAGCAACTGCGTATTGCCCAAGGTTTACCTCTGAGTATAGATGAAACACCTGCACCTAGAGCTCATGCCATTGAATTTCGTATCAATGCTGAAGACACAGCTAACGGTTTTTTACCTGTAGCTGGTACTATTACACGTTTTGATGTACCAACTGGTCCTGGTGTACGCATAGACAGTGGGGTGATGGCTGGTTCAACAATTCCAGCAACGTTTGATTCCCTTATGGCAAAATTGATTATTGTTGGTAATAATCGACAACATGCCATTGCAAGGGCTCGTCGTGCTTTGGCTGAGTTTTCTATTGAAGGGGTAGCTAGTGTGTTGCCATTTGCTCGTGCGGTTATTGAACATTCTGATTTTTGTGATGATTTTAAATTACATACACGTTGGATTGAAACTGAATTTACTACAACAATAGCACCAGCCAAAAGGCAAATACCACAAAAAGAAGCAGCGTTGACACGCACATTTATTGAGATTGACGGTAAACGTTGTAAACTCGGTTTACCTGCACAACTCCTTGCAGGGTTATCCTTGCAAACGGAAGCTAATTTAGATACATCCTCAAGCGTGAAAGAAGAATTATCTGAATTGATTGTCCAGTCACCTGTTTCTGGTAGTCTTTTTAAATGGGTGATCAATGATAATCAAAGCGTAAACGCAGGCGATGTCATTGCTATTATGGAAGCCATGAAAATGGAAGTTCAAGTTATTGCACATCGAAATGGTGTGCTAAAACAAATACTCAAAGAAGGCAATTATGTTAACGCAGGATCACCTGTTGCAGAAATCATTTAGATAACGCTGATAAAACAAGAATGTTTTTCATTAAAATAGCAAAAAAACATCAAATATAGACAATATATTTTGCTTATTTTATACTCATGAGCATGATATTTTGTCTATTTTTAATGTGTTAGGATGATTTATATTGAAGTTTTCTCAGCAATCAAAACTCACTAATGGCGCATTAGCCTTAGCGTTATCGCCAGCCTTAACACCAGATGGAATTATTGACAACCCTCAATTTTTTGCTGGTTATGCTCTTTACCCACAGATTCTTGCTAGATCTTTACTGGTTCTAGCTGATATTACTGCGACCCGATATTTTAAACCGGTGCCGGTGACTTTGCGTGATCCTGTTTTATCTGCGCAAGGGAATCAATTAAGAGCAGAAGTTTTTTCTGCCTGCAATAGTGTTTATGCTCGTTTAGATTTGTTACAACAAGGGTTTGATGGACAAATATTACGAGGCACAACCAATGTAGATATTGGTATTAGCTTAAGGCAAGCGCTAACTCAGGTTAATTATAAAGATAAACTTTATCTCAATATTGGCAATCAAGGTTTGGCAACGCACCATATCCAAAAACAAGATGAAGATGTAATTGGAATAAAGGCCATTATTGAGCGCCCTGTTGCAATGCCAGATAGGTGGATTCGAGCACTTGGTAATGTAGCTGAAATTCATACCAAAATGGTCGCTGTTTTTACGGTAACGGGAATACAAGCACAAACCTTTATTGCAGGATTGCCAACCGTGACTAGTAAACATCAATCAAGCTGGCTAGTGCCATCTAATACTGGTATTAAATTGATGGCTCAAGGCGGTCTCGATAGTGTGTATATTTCTGGGCTACATCGGTTAAGTGCACTTAAGCGATTAACGACCAATGTTAAGCGTTTAACTTTTTATCAGCTAGCAAGTGGCGAACAAGGACCCTGCATGGTTGAAGTTGAACTCGACGGTGCAAGACTTACTTTGAGCTTAACTGCACAGCCATGGCAAGGCTATTCTGGCGAAGGTGCCTTACTTGAGCTGCTTGCACCAAAACAGCAATTACAAAATGCTCAACTTGTTCAATCTATTTTACAATTTGATTCGCTGATCGATCTGACTCAGCTAGCGATAAAAACAGGTTTAGATACTCAGCGCATTAATAGTTCGCTGGCGTATCTAGCTGTTTCAGGTAAGTTGGGTTTTGATGTACACCAGAATGGCTATTTTCATCGTCAATTGCCTGAAGATCCTAATCGACTTATCAAAGATAATCCGCGTTTAAAATCGGCCTATAAATTGATTGAATGTATTGATCGGGTTGATGAAAACACATGGATGGTTCACTCGAATAACGAAGACTATCGTGTCCGTTTTGTTAGGCAGAATAGTAAAATGACATCACAATGTACTTGCTCATGGTATCTGAATCATCAACTCAAAAAAGGACCATGTAAACATATTTTAGCAGTACAAATTAAGGAAAATATTTATGAATGCTAACTTAGCGAAAGCCGAAGCGATTTTTACTTCTTTGAATTGGAACAATGTCACCGCTGACAATATTTTACAACAACCGCTAGGTAGCAAAGAGCAGCAAAAGATTGCACTTTTAGGATTAAAAAATGGCAAATGGGGTGACTATGTCAAAGTAGGCAACACTTTTGTATGGCAAGATTATGTTAAGTGTAATAAAGCATATTTAGCTTTGTACGCCATTCGGATTGGGGTATCAGTGAGCCGAGCGTTAAAACTTGCTCATTATACTTATTCATCTTTGTTATTGCCGGTTATTATTGAACGAGGTGAAAATTACGCACAAAATTTTGTGCAACAAGCATCTGCACCAACAGATCTTGCTGTTCAGTTGGTTGATCGTTTAAATTTGGTTATTCCTAAAAATCAGAATTATATCGGCGGTTGGACGTTGTATGCGGCGGTTGCTATGCGTGGTGATGATGTTGTAAAGCATTTTTCAGTTGCTACTCATGATGCAGATGTTGTCAACCCTTTTTACGATAAAATTCCTCCAAATATAGCTCAATGTCAGCGTCGATTTATCGAACATATTCATATTGCTATAGCGATAAATACACCTGCTACACGATCATTTATCGAGGTGTTTTGCTTGGGGGTAACATTAGGTTGGCTTGACCGAGAGCAAGCAAAAGAGTTACTTTTTTTAGCTTTAGATATCGCTATTCGTCCTATAGATCGTAAAGTATGGCTAGATACACTTTATGATTTAGGTATTACCGATGCTGAATTGTGCCAGCGAGTACCTGCTTTAATTCCATTACTAGCCATGGGTGAATCTGCAATAATTAATCGATTAGCACCTGTTTTAATTCCCTTTGTTGATGATGAATTATTAATCGAAGTGATGACGGCATGTTTATCATCTAAAATAAAATCGGTCAAAAAATTAGTGTTAAAGATAGCCCTAAATCGCAAAGCGCCCCAAAATACTGATTTGTTTATGCCTTTGTTAAACCTATTACTTGACCAAACTGATGAATCAATTGTGGCTTTAACTAGCAAGCTAATTACACAGTGGCATCTTGATGATCATACCGTACAATCTAATTCCTCCGAATTACAACAACTTTGGCAACCAACACCGCCACTTTGGCAATTGCCGCCTTTTGAATTAGAGCCTATTTCCCCTGATGTATTAACTGAGTTAGCCTCTGAATTAGTAAAAAGAAACATATCTGGTCATGATAGTGTGACGGAAAGATTTTTAGCTGTAGCTAATATTATTGCTTATCACGATCCTCAAGCAGCAAAAGCGAGTTTAGCGGGTATAAAATTACGGGTTGATCAGCTTCTTGGTTTTCTATTTTATTGGCGTAAAGGCGAAGAGATTCCGTATCATAAATATTTGTCTGATTTATTAACAGCACGCGATTATATTGTTTGTAAAAATTTAGGCAAAATACCTTGTTTACTGTCGACACCAAGCATGAGTGATCTTTCAATAACAGTGGATGATCTTAGTCAACGATTAGCGATTTATCAACAGTTGAAAATTGATGCATTAGAGGCGGATCTGTTTTTAGCCTTGACTCGTCTTGATGTTTCGACACAAACATCATCAACGATAGAAAAACTCAAGAAGTTAAATGTTGCAGTCGTTTTGCAATCAGGACAAAAAATGCCAATTGATGCAGGCTCTTTAGTATTACAGTATCTGGACGATCCAGTAATCGAACCTAAATTAGCGTTAAATACTTATATTGAAGACGTACTGTCCCTGCCACAATCATTAAATTATTTTCCTAAACGTATTGGAAATAACGGGTTTACAAAAATTCTTGCTATTTTCCCGTTATGGAACGATAGTGCAATACCGTCAGATATTGATTGGGCTACATATTACCATCAAGGTTTTGAGTTCCAGCAAATTGTTAACAGGCGTTCTCCTTTTGATTCACGTTCTGCAATGGCATTGTTAGCTATGCAACGCGCTAATTCGCCTTATGTGGCTAGCAATATGGCTCAAGCAGTAAACGATGCATGGCAAAGAGGTTTGCTTATTCCAGGTGTGGCGGATATTTTGTTACTGGAGCGATTTAGTCAGGTTCCTTGTCGTATAGCTAGTTTGGTGTCAGTATTAACCGATATTGCAAAACAAGGTATTCTTTCGGTGGTTTGGCCTATTTTGGATCAATTAATCATCGCATCATGTAAAGCACCAAGACTGTTATCTGGCACGCTTGAAACTGTTGATGCGATAGCTGAGTTTTTACCAGAAGTTCAATATGCTGTCGATCAAGGCATAGCCGATGCCAATCAATTGCAATTACTTGGCATCAGAATGTTAGCCAGTAAAGAAGGTAGTGCTAATGCGATTAAGAAAGCAAAAGCCATAGTTGAAAAACTTCCTAAAATAGCCCTTTTAACACAAGACGTATCGATGCGAGCTCCTGATGATTTTGAACAAGTATGGTCAAAACTGCAAAAGGCTAAAGTTGTGCCTGAAGATAATGTTTCAATTACTATTAGTAAGCCTGTAATAGATCAATCATCACGCTTTTCTAAAGCATTGGCTAAATCACTAATGTTTACTTTAAAACTACCCAATGTGTCTAACCAAGTTTTCCACATAGTAAAAAATGATTGGTATTATGATTTAGAATACGAATTCCAATGCGAAGCTTACCCTCCATTATCAAAAGATCAACAAGTTATACCTAATTTTCAATCAAGAGTTTGGTTACATTGGTGTATTAACAAACAGTTACTTGATGTTGAGAAAACACGTAATTGGCAAGAAAATAACGATGGGTCATTATCAAGTATAGATAATCTAATTTTTTCAAAATCGTTAGTGACAGTGATTATCGGATTGTTGGCTCAAGACAGTGATACTTATAAAGCAAATTTTATTTTTGAAAAAAATGTTAAAAAAGGAATCATTGATGCAGATACCATGCGCAAAGCTATTATCTTGTTTCTCGATTATCCTGATTTAAGCCCCGCTAAATTAATTCGATTACTAGAAAAAAAGCCAAGTTTATTGCCAATATTTTGTCCAGTATTAATTGAATGCATTAAGTTTGTTGGAAATCTAGTAAAACAAGGTGAAAAAATACCTGCTTGGATTAATCGGATTTTAGATATGTCATTAAACTATGCTCCTTATTTGAAAGAGGCAACTAGGCGCGGTTATCTAACTGAACCTGATTCTAAATGGCAAGGCTTAGCTGATATTGCCCAAGCAAAAGCAAAATCAGTAGCAGTAAACAAAGCAAAACAACTACTTGAATTACTTAAGTAAGATGGTTATTTTTGGGAAATGATTAGAACACTTAAAATAGGTCTAATATAAAAGCAATAAATAATTAAATTTAATCATCATGTAAAGTGATATATAAAAAAACATTATAATGATGTTTATTTTCTATAAACACAATGTTGAATTATGTTATTGTTTTAACTTTATTTTAATAAGAAAGGAATATTATGACTCATTCTTCACATCCTTTGGTGCGTTTTTATTTTAAAATAGGGCTGATACCGCAGATTTTGTTGGGCTTAATATTTGGTATTATTCTCGCTGCGGTGTCGAAAGATACCGCATTAGCGATGTCACTTATAGGTGGGCTATTTATTAATGCTTTAAAATCAGTTGCTCCTATACTAGTACTCATTTTGGTAATTGCATCAATATCAAATCATCAACATGGCAAACAAGCCAATATGAGACCATTAATTGCTCTTTATTTTGTTGGAATGATGTTAGCCGCATTATTAGCAACCATTGCTAGTTTTTTATTCCCATCACAGATTTCATTTGGTGATACGTTAAATAACCTTGAACTTACACCGCCTAGTGGTATTGCTGCTGTTTTAAAAACCTTATTAGAAAAAATGATCGACAATCCGATAAATGCACTAATTAATGCAAACTATATTGGTCTTATCATTTGGGGTGTTGGTATCGGTTTGGCATTAAGACACTCTAGCCAAAGTACTAAAACAATGATGAATGATCTGTCTTATGCTATTTCTTTTATTGTAAGAATTATTATCCGCTTTGCTCCTTTAGGGGTATTTGGATTAGTTGCCTCAACGCTAGCTGAAACGGGTTTTGGTGAATTACTGAAATATGCACATCTATTGGTTGTGTTAGTTTCTTGTATGCTGTTTGTTGCATTGGTGATTAATCCATTATTAGCTTATTTAGTTATGCACAAAAACCCTTATCCATTAGTATTTACCTCTTTAAAAGAGAGTGCGATCCCAGCCTTCTTTACCCGAAGTTCAGCAGCAAATATTCCCGTTAATATGGAGATCTGTAAAAAATATAAAATGGATGAAGATACTTATTCGGTTGCTGTACCGCTAGGTGCTGCAATTAATATGTCAGGTGCTGCCGTTACTATAACAGTTTTAACTCTAGCCACCGTCAACTCAATGCCAGCTAGTGCTGGTATACATGTTGATATCTATTCTGCGGTATTACTTTGTATTGTAACTTCAGTATGTGCTTGTGGGGCATCAGGGATTGCGGGTGGATCGTTACTGCTTATTCCTGTCGCATGTAGTATGTTTGGTATACCTAACGAAATTTCAGCCAAAGTGATTGGCATTGGAATTGCAATTGGCGTTATTCAAGATTCGGTTGAAACCGCATTGAACTCATCAAGTGATGTTGTGTTTATTGGTGCGGTTTCATCAGCCGCGCAGAAGAAGAAAAATAATACGACTAAAAATTAAGTATTCAAGCCTATTTAATTGGTAACTCTGATTTATAACTGAGCATGGTGATTTGTTATTATCAGCTCAGTTTTTATTTATCCCTCACAACCAAACATATCACATTGCTTTTTCTCGAATGACTCTTTATTATTAAAAAAACATCTAATATTTAAGTGGATTATTATATTATTTAGATGTTCCGATACTATATGTGATGAGGAGACACTATGCCATTTAATGCCATTGTTTTATCGAAAGAAGAAAAAACGGGGTTTTCATGCTCCTTAAAGAGTATTAGTAAACAGCAGTTATTAGCGCAAGAAGGTGATACCTTAATCCAAATAACCTATTCAAGTATTAACTATAAAGATGCGCTAGCTTTAACTAATAAAAGTCCTGTTGTTCGACAGTGGCCAATGGTACCAGGTATTGATGGTGTTGGTATTGTGCTAGAGTGTCGTAGTGGTCGCTATCAAAAAGGCGATATAGTTATATTAAATGGATGGGGGTGTGGCGAAACTCATTGGGGATGTTTGTCACAATATGCTTATTTAAAATCTGATTGGCTAATACCCTTGCCCAACAAACTTACAAATTATCAAGCAATGGCAATTGGTACAGCAGGTTATACAGCAGGCCTTTGTGTCCAACGTATTGTTGATTTAGGTGTAAAACCACAAGATGGTATGGTTTTGGTAACAGGTGCTAGTGGTGGAGTTGGCTCAATTGCCGTTGCATTACTTACTAAACTTGGTTATCAAGTCACCGCATCAACGAGTAAAATTGAAGAAGATCATTATTTACGACAACTTGGCGCAGTTAATATTATTGATGGTCAAACCTTAAAAGAAACGGGTAAACCATTACAAAAAGAACTGTGGTCAGCTGTTGTCGATGCGGTTGGTTCGCACACTTTAGCAAATGCTTGTGCCCAAACTCAATATGGCGGAATTGTGGCGTGTTGTGGTCTTGCTCAAGGCATGGACTTACCGGCAACGGTTGCGCCGTTTATTTTAAGAGGTGTTTCGTTAGCTGGGGTGGATAGTGTGATGGCAAATTATGATAAACGTGTGGCAGCATGGAATTTATTGGCACACAATCTGGATGAAAAAGTGTTATCTCATATTAGTAATACAATCACACTAAATGATTGTGTTGAGGTGGCAAATAAAATGATTGCAGGGCAAATAAAAGGGCGTTTTGTTGTTGATGTAAACAAATGAATCTAGGTTTGACTAAACAGTAGTATTTTGATAATTACTGTTAATTACTTGTCCTACTCATTTGCTATAAAGTTAAAAAAAACAGCGATGTAATATTTACACCGCTTTTATTTATACCACTATTTATTGTCATTGATAATGACTAAAATGTTAGCAATGAAACGATCTTTATCTATTTTTAATTGATTACTTGATTATAGCCATTAATTACACTTTTAAGTTCCCCATTCAAAGAATCAACTTCTCTTTCTACAGTATTGGTCTGTAAATTTTTTAAAACTACTTTCATTTGATTAATCAATCCAGGTAAACGATCAACAAAACCGTCATAATACATATCGTTTAAACCTTGTTGTTTAATCAATTTATTTTTGCCTTTATTCGTCATTAATTCATTGGCTATGGATTCTATTTGTTGAATTTTTTGTTCAAGGGCTGATTTATCGAGATTTTTAAACTGGTTGTCTTCGTTAAAGCTTTCATTGATTAAATCGATAACATCTTCAGATAAATCCATGATTTCCATGCAATTGTAGTTAAGTGTTAACCCTTTGTTTTTTATTTCTGATTTTTGAAATGCATGGATTTCTTTGTATAATTTACCATAAGCCGCTAAAGCCACACTTTTTGCTTCAATATATTGGTTATAAAGCGTGTTCAAATTATTTAACAGTTCAGGTAATTTGGCAAAGTCATCCAATTTATACTCATTATCTAAATAATATTTAGCTATCTGATCATAAGCTAATCCTATTTCAATATATTTATCACTTAATGCTTTGCCTGCGGCATCAAGTTCGGGTAACTCTGGTTTAAATGCTAATAACTCAGTAATCAATTGTTTATATTCATCAAGCTCTTTTGGTCCTGGGTGATAACCGATAAAAAGTTTCGTTGGATTTTTTTTCACATAATTGACATCAATTTTACCGTTTTTATCACTGATACCTCTTAAAAAACCCTCAACACTGCTATCAAGATGATAAAGAGAAGAAGTCATCCTGCCATGTCCATTCCCTCTTAATTTATCTGCAGCTTGGGAGACATTAGCATTAAAAACATCTAGCCATATGTTACCTTTACGTGCTTTCAGTGCAAATTGCCGTGAAACATCTTCAGTAGTTTTAGACTTAGAAGATTTAACTTCTGAAGCTGCTGTTGGTTGTTGCGTTTTGTTTTCAGTTGGTTTGTCATCACAGCCAATCATCAAAAATCCAGCAATCAATACGGTTAAAAAATTTTTTTTCATTGTTTATCCCTTCATTTTTGTGTTCTAAATTCATTGAATTAATACTTTATTATCTTTTAAAGATTATTTCTAATAAAATATGAAATGAAATAAAAATTGTGATATTGGGGCTTAATTTTGTAATAAGTCTTATATTGTAGGAAAACACCGAGTTGCTTATATTTCATGGTTAAAATGATTTTTTAAAAACTCATAAGGCATTTTGTTGGAAATTATTTAACCTTTTGTTTTTTATCTTTGAATGGTGAACTATTTGCTGATCATTCCATTAAGGTATGTATTATTTTTTTGATTAACCCATTTATTTGAGGAATACCTGTTTCGTGAGTTTTTAATTGATATGATGGTGATCACACGCTTTACTAAGAAGGATTCTGAGAAGTTTTAATTATCAAATGATATTGACTCCTGAATCTGTTTACAAAAATATAATCTAAAAAGTGAATATTTTTGTAAATACCCTATAGTGCTTATCTGGAAAATTACGCTTACGCTGTTTGTTTTAGTGTTTTATATTTTATAGAAGTTGTGGTATTCAATATTTAACAGCACATTTCAGCGCTTAAATGGTTGTAAGGTTAACTATAATTTTTAGTCAAATTAGTGACAGTTATTTTTTGATAAAATTGAATTTATATTTTTTTAAATTGTAGTTTATTGATTTATATTTAAAAAAGATGGAGGAAGCGCAGGAAAAGTAAAATTCGAGCAACTCAATTGTTAGGATTAATTACTCTCTAGGTCTTTTAGCTGGAAGAAATCTTTTTTATTAACTAATTCTTTTTGTAATAGTGCTATAAAACTTATACTCCACTAAACGGTTATCATCTTGCAAATGTTGTTCAATGGTTCGTGTTTACATTAGGATTCATCATTTCAGCCTTTACAGTCATAATAATAGAAAAATTAAAATACAATATTAAAATAAATAGTCTATTTTTCATGTCCAGTTGACCTTATTAATTGATTCAAAAGTTGCTCTTGTAGATAGTGTAGCACGTTGTCTAAACTAAAAAAGTTATTACACTCTGTATTAATCGCTTTGATATATCCAATTTTATTCCTTGATTTGACACTATCAAGCTAACTTATTCACATAGTGCTTTATTTACACTTTTATATTTTTTTACACTAAAATCTGTTGAAGTTCGCATTATATGCTGTATATTTATCCATGTTCGTTTTTTGCCACGATAACTAAAAAAACAGTGGTGATGTTCTTTCGTTTAGTTTTTAGGAGTATTTTCTTGCACAAATTCAGTTGTATTGTGCTTGGCTGTGTTGATACATCTATTATTAATCAACTACCGTTGGTGGATATACCAGTTAGAGCTGGTTTCCCTTCGCCAGCTGATGATTATTTAGAAGCAAAACTCGATTTAACTGAGCATTTAGTCAAACACCCTAGTGCGACCTATTATATCAAGGCAATGGGTGATTCAATGGTGGATTATGGTGTTTTTAGTGGTGATTTATTAATTGTTGATCGCTCTTTAGAACCAGTAGTCGGTGATGTGGTCATTGCAGCCATTGATGGAGAGTTAACCTGTAAATGCCTTGGCGTAATTAATGGTCAATATCATTTATTAGCTGGTAATGCGCTTTATCCACCGATCTCATTAGCTGGTAAAGAAGTGCATATTTGGGGAGTAGTGATTCATACGATCCACTCTCTCAGAGGTCGTGGCTATTTGTGATTGGGTTAGTGGATTGTAATAATTTTTACGCATCTTGTGAGCGAGTATTTAATCCTAAGCTTGAAGGACAACCGATTGGTATTTTATCCAATAATGACGGCTGTGTCATTGCGCGATCGAATGAGTTGAAACCACTTGTTCCGATGGGTATGCCTGCTTATCAAATTTCCCCGAGTGTTCGTAAAAAAATCACCTTGTTGAGTTCTAATTATGAGCTATACGGTGATATGAGTCAGCGTGTTTTTAATACAGTGCGTGATTATACAGCAGATGTAGAACTGTATTCGATTGATGAAGCCTTTATTTCCTTAACAGGGTTCTCAGATGTTATTTCGCACTGTCAAACAATAAGAACCAAAGTCAAACGTGATACAGGTATCCCCGTCAGTATCGGTATTGCGTCAACACGAACTTTAGCCAAAATAGCCAATTATGTTGCTAAAAAACAACCCACTTATCAAGGAGTTTGTTATTTACCGAATAATAAACCTTTATTGAGTCGAGTCTTGCAGCAGTTTCCTGTGAGTAAAGTGTGGGGTGTTGGAAGGCGTATTTCAGAGAAACTACAATCGTTAGGCATCCAGACTGCATGGGATTTGCGGCAAGCAAACACTAAACAAATTAGACAGCAATTTTCCGTGATGCTTGAACGGACGGTGTTAGAGCTACTAGGTACACCTTGTATCGAATTGGATGATTTATCTATTCCTAAACAGAATATTATGGTTTCGCGTAGCTTTGGTCAGTTAACTGGTGAGCTATTTGATGTGCAAGAAGCGATTCTCGTTCATGCTAGTCGAGGAGCTGAAAAGCTCAGAAAGCAAAGTTCTGTGACTAGTGCCGTACAGGTCTTTTTAAAAACTAATCGATTTCGTGAGGATATCGTGCAATATCATCCTTCTATCGTGGTTCCACTGCATTTGCCTACAGATGATTCACGGCTCATTATTCAAGCCGCACAAAAGGGATTGCAGGCTATTTATAAACAAGGTTTTTTGTTTATGAAGGCCGGCGTGGTGTTACTTGACTTACAGGTTAAGCACACCGATACGCAGTATGAGTTATTTGAAACGTTCAATAATATAGAGCAAAAGCAAAAAAGTGATAAGTTGATGCAAGCACTGGATGCCATCAACCAGAAGATGGGTAAACATACGGTGCAATTAGGTACCGTAAGAAAGCAAGCCCCTTGGCAGATTAAACGTGAATTACTGACTCCGCGTTATACTACTCGGTGGGAAGAGTTGTTAATCGTTAAATGATTATTTTTTAGTTTGATTTAGTAAAACTATGATATTATCGATATAAATGTTTGAATTTAAGTCATTAAAGCAAACACAATTATTCTTATCTCGATTTGGCAATATCTATGATCATTTTCAATTGTGTAAGGTGCTTGTGCTCTGCTAAAACCTTTCGAGTTTTAGTCACATGTCAATTTACCGAATGGTCTCTATTACCCGAGTTTCACTCAAAATTATAAATAAAAAATTAGTTATCAAATTTAAACTCATATTAGAAAGTTAATTTGACAGTACCTTTGGAATTTATATACACAATTAATCACCTCTTGAATTTTTTTAACAACGTAGACGTAATGTACTAACAACTGATGATATTGCAGCAATCACACAAGCAATAGAAAAAATATATACACCAAATTCTGCGTTGGTACTCTCCATTAATCCATTTAATAGCGCAATTACCATAGCTACCAAAGCAGCACCGATTGACTGCCCAGTCGTTCTGGCTGTAGATAATACTCCAGACGCTGTGACTGTTCGATTTTTTGAAACATTGCTAAACATTTCCTTATTATTTGGCGGGAGAAAAAAACCATAACCAACGCCACAAATGACCACTCGCCACAAGAAGTCACTCACTGTTGCAGCTTCCGATAACAAAGCTAATGAACCTAAACCTATACAAAAAAACATCACGCCAATAGTAGATATATGGGTAGGATTAAAACGGTTTGACAGTCTTCCTGCAATAGGTGCGCAACAAGCTACAGCTAGTGGCCACGGTGAAAAGATAAAAGCAGACTCTAGCACAGAATAGTTATAAGTATGTTGTAAAACAAAAGGTAAGCTTACCAACGCAATTCCTTGAGCAACAAACATAGATAGGGAAGAGAGCACCGCAAAAGTGTATCGGCGTGAACAAAATATATCAAGCGGTAATAAAGGATGCTTTGAACGAGTCTGGACAGCAATAAATAGGATAAATAAGATCGTTGAAACCACTGCGCAAAATATCAACGAATGATTTTCCCAGCTACCAATTTGATCAACTGTAATCACCATCAAGCCTAATGCTCCTGCCGAGCTAATTGCTCCTGCTAAATCAAAGCCTTTTTCATTTTCATTATCTTTCCCTAATGAGATAAACGAAAAGATTATAGCAAACCCTCCAAGTGGAATGTTGATATAAAAAAGCCATGGCCAAGATAAATAAGAAATAATAATTCCTCCTAATGCTGGGCCGACAGCCGTACCCACCGCAAATACCATCGCATTTAGCCCAAATATTGTCCCCAACTTATAAGGTGGAAATATAACTCTGTACAGCCCCAACCCAACGCTAATCATTACAGCGTAACTAATTCCTTGTAGTATCCGCATAGTGACCAGAGCACTAAAGGTTGGAGAAAGGCTACAACCTAAGGATGAGAGCGTAAATAAAATCATACCAGCTGTATAAAAACGCTTTTCACCAATCCTCGATCCAAGCGATGCACAAATTAGCATCGTGGCTGCGCTGGCAACCTGATAGCCGTTGATAATCCAAATACTAGATGCAGAATCAATTTGTAACGTACAAGCAATGGAGGGTAATGCAATATTAACAATGGAACCATCTAATGCTGACATTAGCACCCCTATCAAAATGGCCGCAGCTGCAAAATAGCGCCTTGGTACATCAAAACCTTGCTCAAGAATACTGCTATTACTTACCAACGACATATTTACAGGTCCTTTATTATAATGAAATTATGCGCAAAGAATTTTTGTCTCTAAACTTTTGCTTTCGAGAAAGGTCATCATTCCAAGAGTCAATACTTCTTCTGGCCTAGCTATTACTGGATTACGAGGAGCTTTCCATTCCTACTTGCTACCGTTGATACGAATATTTCTGAGAAAGCAGTAAGCGGTGAGGACATAAAATAGATTGTGCATACTTTCACTAATCAGCGGAAGCATACCCTTAATCCCTCCTAAGGTCTTAACCATAGAGATCTATCTATAATGGGAATGCCCTGACTGTTTTTGCTGAATTGCACACTATTCATCAATCTCGAAAAATCGGCATCAGAAGAGGCAGCTATCGCACACCCTATCGAATCTAACAAACAAAAATGTGCCATGCGGATCGTATCATTATCAGAAGTTGTTTGCTCGTAGGCATAATCAACCAGATTATTCATTACTCTATCAAACTTAGTGTGCACCATATTTTATCCTATTTACGAGTAGAAAGTTTCAATAATTAGCTGTAATTAACACTAGATAACGTATCAAAGTCTATTCGGTTTATCATGCAACTATTTGATTGTGTCACTATTACGTTATAGAATAGACAAACGATATTAATGCTAAAATCATAATTCTCAGAATAATAAAAAACCAGTGAATAAAATCGTGATGTACATCGAAAAGATTGATACCCTAATAATATTATGTTGAGACAAGCTCATGGAATAGAGTTGTTAGATATGAAGGTTTATTTTTAGCCTAGTACTATTTTTGCTGCAACTATCCTACAAAAGCCCTCTTCTGATAACTAAAAATATTGTTGAAATATTTATTCAACACTTAGAAGGAGAGTTAAAATGAAGCTAGATGAACTTCTGGCGTTCGTAACAGTCGTAGACACAGGGAATATAACCCAAGCCGCAGAACGCCTAAATCGAGTGCAATCTAGTATTTCTCATCGAATACGAAGTCTGGAGGAAAAGCTAGATGTTACATTATTAGATAGGAAAATCGAAGGATGTCTACCTACTACACAGGGTAAGATACTTTATGAATACGCACTTAAAATGCTGAACCTAGCGAATGATTGTAAAAATAACATTTCCTACTCCAAAGATGGTCAGTTGACCATAAGAATTGGAATAATTGAGTGCTTACCCCCCTATATAATTACTGCTTTGATTGATTTTGGTGAAGAGTTGGGTTGGAACATCGATATTTCAATAGGAAACACGATCAGTTTGCTCAACGCTTTTGATAAAAACGAATTTGATGCAGTCATCATTGGAGCAGGCTTTTCTAACAAACGGCATACATGTTTCACATTACTTTCCAGCGAATTAGTGATTGTCACAGAAAAAAATCATTTACCAATCACAAATATATCTAGTCTAGACGGGGAAGTTTTTTTGTTAAGTAGTAAAAAATGTGCCACATCAACTCGCAATTTCAGTGTACTGTTTAATGAAGGTAACATTACGCCTAAACGAGTAATTGAATGTGGATCTTATCCTGTTTTGTTTTCAAACATAGCCGCTGGCAAAGGGGTCTCGCTGGTTTTACGTTGCTCAATCAGTAATGAAATTAAGAACAAAATAAAAATTCATCAGCTAGCTAGAGAGTTTAATGATTTTAAAATTGAGCTTATCTACCGTGTTGATTGTCCCTATTTGGATACTGATAAATTCATTGATATGATGATATCAATATTCCAAGATCCTCGGTTGCACGATATCGGTTATTAACTGACCTGCACGCATGATACTAGCTCAGACTATGCTATTGAAATATTTTAACACGCAAACTGTTCCACATTGCTCAGATATTAAAGGAATGGGAGAGTATCTTATTGACACAATCCCTTTCTCTCACAATACTATTATCCAAATTCAGAATATAACATTTATTCCGTTTTCAAGAAGGTGTACGTATATTGACAAAGGTTCTTTCTCGAAAATTTGCCAAAATTATTTTTATCAGAGGGACCTCAAAGTATTTCCTTTAAGCGTTTGATATCCGAAGTTTCCATTCCGCCGTATTTTTCTCGTCATTTATAGAAAGTTGAATTACCCATGCCATATTTACGGCACAGTTCTTTAACCAGAATACCCGCTTCAGCTTCTTTTAAAATAGCGACGATTTGATGTTCAGTCATTTTTTTCATAATTAAATCCCCTTTTCTTTTATCATAGAGAATTTTCTACTTTTTTGCTGTACTATTTTAGGGGATAGTTACAATTGATAGCTTACAAAATTATTAAATATGATTTGAAAAAACATTAGTTAATTAATCAGTAAGTACAATTTCATATCCTCTTTTAAGCTTTTGAATATAACCAAAACCTTCACATCCAAAATGAATCCCACTAACAAGAATGTGTTTAGAACTCACCATATCAAGGATGCGAATACGGGTTTCCGCTGCCAATTTAGGATCATAATCGAAAGCAATTGAGACATTTGGTTTTAAAAGTTGGATATGTGGAAAGTGGACAATATCACCCCAAATCAATAAACTACTATTTTCTCCCTCGACTTTATAACCAGTATGCCCTGGTGTATGCCCTTTTAATGGTAATGCATGTATACCAGCAAGTACCTCACCTTCATTAACTAACCGCAGATTTTCTTGATACTGTTTTAAAACATTGCGAGCAAAAATAAAATTACCTTTGACACGATCGCTGGAAGAAAAAAACTTTTTGTCATCTTTTAGATAATCATACTCATTTTGACTAATTACTAATTCTGCATTTGGAAATACTGCCTCTCCGCAGGAGTTGATCAAGCCACCTATATGATCGGGATGAGCATGTGTGAGTAATACGGCATCAATATCATTTGGTTTCACCCCAAGTTTAGCCAAATTATTTACTATCCTTCCTCCCCATCCTTTAAAACTACCTGCGCCACTATCAATTAAGATATTTTTACCTTTGTGTTGAACTAAAAAGGCATTAATGTGCACTGAATTAGGTTCATCTTGGCAGGCGTTTTGTTGAATGAAATAACACTCTGTCTCACTAATATTCGCCAGCATTCCAAAATCAACTTTTAAGTAGCCATCACTAACAGCAGTTACTTGTACCTCTCCAAGGTCCTTCATTGGCAATTTATCATTCATACAGTTACCTTTTAGTTTTTTGCGAAAATATTATTGGAATCATAAAGAAAGCAACGAATTCTCGCAATTACGCCGAACTTTTCTCTAATTAATAAATCAACCTGACGTGAGAATTCATTCATGACTGACTCACTACGAAAAATTTCTTGTCTAAGTTTAGCCTCAAAGTATACAGATTCCCCATAACCTACATCCGCAATTAGATAAGCTATATGGATATTATTATCTTTAGCTTTCAGAATCTCTTTGGTAAGTTTGGTCAAAGAAGTAGAAAAATCAGCAAAATCACAAGTTTCTAGGTGATGATCTGATGTTGTATAAATAGTAATACTGGGCATCGAATAACTTTTCCTATATGTAAGTATTTTAGTAATTGTGTGACTATATTATCCTTGATATTAATAAACGCATGCTTTTAATAACATCTAGATACCATTCCGAATTCGGCATCACTACTCCTTAGTTGATCAACATATCCAACCTGACTACCCGATAACGCTCGGTTAATCGCGGCATTTGCAAATCCCATAGGTGCAAATCCGTTCCCAGAAAGTGTAGAAGAATCAGCGTTGTTGCATTTTCAGGACCCTGTACATCATCGATATGCTGAGTTAATTTCAGTGGTCTAATAAACATTTATACCTCCATATAATTATTTTTACTTATATCATGTGGTTCCATATTGTTAATATTATTAGAATAATTTCTTTTCTTACGCTAATGGATAATTTCGATATCCGCATCGAAATGGTTGATGACCGGAAAAGAATTCATTAATTACAGTGGTACTGTCAAATTAATTTTTTCTGACTTTTTTAATAAACAGTTTAGCCGTTTTACTCTCTCTTTTTCTTGTATTAACAAATCAGAAGCAGATAATGTAAGATACTCTAACTGTGTTGATATTGCTGTTGTGCGCTTGAATCTATTGAGTGATGGAAGCATGATACATTACACTCACAAGGGAAAGAGTCGGGTGTCGCCGCCAAACAGGACTATTTCATTTGTATGTTTTTTACAAAAATCCACAAAAAAACTAGCCAACTATTTTTTAAACGGCTATACTTTTACCGTTATAGGAAAACAAGCTTATTAAATAAGCAGACAATTATAAAAAATCTAAATAAAACAAAATGTTACTTGACAGGTAGACAATAATGCATTATCATTTCTGGCACAAGGCACAAGGCACAAGCACTGGCAAACCTACGATTTAAATTTATTAAATAATCCTCTTCGCCGAGTTTTTGCACGAAACTCATTTATATTTTCCAAATTATCTCTCAAATTACCCCGAAAACTCTTGTTGGTGTTGGGCGTGTTATTATTGCCATATTCATGGAGTTTAGAAGCATTAACTAGTAAAAATGGTCGCGTAAAAAATCATCGTAGTGATGCCATAATATTACCGTCGTTCGAAAACCCGTGTCTAAAATATGGTACAGACGGAGATGCAGGTTCAGTTGATTTATGGATATGGATATCGAATCCTGATTATTTTGAACCAAGTGCGCCATTGGTTTGTTATGCTCAACCTAATTTATCAAACGATTCCAGTAATAATACTGTATATAAAGATTTAGATGGTCCTGATTGGGTAAAAGGAAAAGGATTTGTACCACAAGATATAAATAATCCACAACGTAATTTCCCATCGACAGGAACAAATAATGTTTATTTTTATTTATTATTAGCAAACGTAACGCCCGAAGAGATTATCTCAGCTAATGGCGCTAGAGTATTCCCGGAATCAGGGAGTGGAGTTAGTTTAGCTTTATCATCTGCAATAACACCAGGTTGGGGAAAAGGCTCACGAGATGTAGCTTTAAAGATAGTACTAAAAGGACCAGTAAACAGTAGTGCTAATAAAAATTTTAGTCCCTCTACATTTAAGCTTTATTCAGATAGAGCCAAAAGTAACGTCTTGTATAGCTTTAAAATTGAAAGATGGTATATAGCACAAGGGGTTGGTATAAATGCTTCAGCTAGTAAGACAAAAGATTATTGCAATCAAATAGGTTATCGGATGCCGAGTGTTGCAGATTATACTAATGCAAATAATGATGATATTTGGACAGGAGGTATTCCTGGAAGAAATATCAATGGTTATCGCCGACAATTAAGCTATCGCGGAGGTAATGGCAAGTGGATTGGTGGGCTAATTAATGAATGGGGAACTTTGTTTAATCATCCTAATCACTATTTAGGTCTTGACGACTGGGAAACTAAGCATCCTTATGATTGGTATTGGACAATCGATACATACAAGGGAAAATCAATTCGAGTCGATCTAGGGGATGGGGATTTAGGTTATGAATTAACTTTTAACCTATATAGAGCTGCTTGTGTTAAGCCTTAGTTAAATTTGTTTTATCTGTTCTGTAAATAGTTTGACTCCGTAACTTTTTATCGTGCTTATGGTACAAGGCGTCTGCAAGCAGAGCTGAGGAAGCAAGGCATAACCGTATCTCGACGCCGAATAGGTCGAATAATGGCGAAAAATGGCTGGGTTTCGAAATACACCTGTAAAAAATATTGTATTCATAAAGAAAAAAGCAATGAATCGCTGGTGGGGAATGAACTGAATCGAGAATTTGATATAGGTCAACCACGAAACATATTGGTGACCGATTTAACCTATGTAAGGGTTAAACAACGTTGGCACTACCTTTGTGTAATTGTTGATATCAGTAATCGAGAAATAGTGGGGAGAAGTGCTGGCAGGCATAAAACAGCGGCACTGGTCATGCAAGCTATGAGTCAAATTCCAATGAACTTACAGACGATTGAGTTGTTTCATTCTGATAGAGGAAAAGAGTTTGATAATCATTTGATTGATGAATGTTTAACAGCATTTGGAATTAAACAGTCGTTAAGTCGCAAAGGCTGCCCCTATGATAACGCAATTGCAGAAAGCACATTCAAAGCAGTGAAAACAGAATTTGTGTCAAATACTATTTTTGATTCACTGGCGCAACTTAAATTGGAATTTAATCACTATGTGGATTGGTTTAATTATAATCGACTTCATTCAACATTAAATTACCAGTCGCCGATTGAATACAAAAGAAATCGATGACCTTATCTTTTTGGTACTAAAAAGTGTGGACATACCAATGATAAATTGTAGTTGCTGTGCCCACGTTTTACGTGCCTTTGTGGGCACTAAAGCTTTTTTATAATTTCTTCTTGAAGCTGGGATTTTAAACTCAGTTCGGCAAATATCTGCTTAAGCTTGCGGTTTTCAGCCTCCAGCTCCTTTAAGCGTTTGATATCCGAAGTTTCCATTCCGCCGTATTTTTCCCGCCATTTATAGAAAGTTGAATTACCCATGCCATATTTACGGCACAGTTCTTTAACGGGAATACCCGCTTCAGCTTCTTTTAAAATAGCCACGATTTGAGTTCAGTCATTTTTTTCATAATTAATCCCCTTTACTTTTATCATAGAGAATTTTCTACTTTTTTGCTGTACTCTTTTAGGGGATGGTTACAGTATTTGATGAAAAATACAAAATAATTCAAATATATTTCGGTAGGCGTTTAAATAGTGGATTTAAGTGGACTTCTATGGACAACTGTGGAATTTGCCACAATAAGAAGATGGCGGAAGCGCAGAGATTCGAACTCTGGGAGGGTCGCCCCTCGCCGGTTTTCAAGACCGGTGCTTTCAACCGCTCAGCCACACTTCCGCAATGGCTGTGAATATTAAAGGAGACTTGTTTATTTGTAAATAGCTATTTTAATTTTTTTTATCGTTTGCTTTAAATTTCATCAAATTTTGAAGGAATTAAACAAACAATAACGTATTTGCCTGCAAAATTAGTGTTGGATTTTGATTAATTGAGTATAATACAACGCAAATAAAATAACGTACTTTGAAAAAATGTTAGAGCAGATAGAAACTGATGAGAAAGGCTATTTAAAAAATTGGCAGGATTGGACTGTTGATTTGGTTCCAGAATTGGCAGCCAAAGAGTCCATTGAATTAACCGATGCCCATTGGGAGGTTATTTTATTTGTTCGTGATTTTTACTTAGAATATAAAACCTCACCAGCTATTCGAGCTTTAGTCAAAGCAATGGAAAAAAAGTTTGGTGCAGAAAAGGGTAATAGTCGTTATTTGTATAAATTATTTCCAGACGGTCCTGCTAAACAAGCAACTAAACTTGCAGGCTTACCAAAACCAGTTAAATGCATATAGATAAAGGATAATACTAAATTCATGAGAAGATGGAAGCTACCTTTATTGTTATTAGCTGTACTGGGTTATCTGCAATATTCTTTATGGTATGGCAAAAATAATGTGTACGATTATCAAGATAATGTAGAAATGTTAGTCAATTTGCGTGCCGATAATGAGAAGTTAAAGACTCGTAACGAACAGATGTTTGCTGAAATTAACGATTTGCAACGTGGCTATGAAGCAATAGAAGAGCGTGCTCGTAGTCATTTGGGTATGGTTAAACCTGATGAATATTTTTATCGAATTATAATTGATTCGGATACTAAAAAACGATAATGCATAACTTGAATAATCTTAATGATATCATTGCTATTGTACCGGCAGCAGGAGTTGGTTGCCGTATGAATAGTCAAATCCCTAAACAATATCTAAAAGTTGGTTCGAAGACCGTTTTAGAACATACTCTAAATAAATTATTAACGCATCCTCAAATCGCTCAAGTTATTGTTGTGATTAGCTCAGAAGATAATATATTTAATACCCTTTCAATTGCTCAGCACGATAAGATTAAAGTTGCTTTAGGTGGCAAAACTCGAGCTGATTCTGTTTTAGCCGGATTAAAATTGCTAAATGATGAACAGTGGGCTTTAGTTCATGATGCGGCAAGACCTTGTGTGACTCATTGTGATATTACTCGGCTGATTGAAACAGTAACAACTAAAAAACAAGGCGGTATATTAGCCACCCGTGTTAGTGATACGATTAAGCGAGCTTGTCAAAATAATGATACCATTATTGATTATTCTGAAGATCGGACTTATTTATGGGGCGCTGCTACTCCTCAACTGTTTAATGCTGGCGAACTAAAATCATGTTTGCAACAAGCTCTAAATGATCATGTTGCCATCACTGACGAAGCTTCAGCCATTGAGTATTGTGGTGGGCATCCTTTATTAATTGAGTGTCGTGGGGATAATATAAAAATAACCCGTCCTGAAGATTTAGCATTGGCTACTTTTTATTTAACTAAGCAGATTCCAAATAGGTAAAAGTATGAGAATAGGTCATGGATTTGATGTTCATAAGTTTGGTGGAGAGGGTCCTATAACTCTTGCTGGGGTAAAAATTCCTTATCAATATGGCCTTGTTGCTCACTCTGATGGTGATGTTGTGTTACATGCAATAACCGATGCTTTAATTGGCGCATTGGCATTAGGTGACATCGGTAAGCTATTTCCTGATACAGATCCTAAATATAAAGGTATAGATAGTCGAATATTATTGAAAGAGGTGTATACCCTTGTTCAAGCTAAAGGTTATGAATTAGTTAATTTAGATACTACTATTATTGCCCAAGAACCTAAAATGCGACCGCATGTTGATCAAATGCGAGTTAATATAGCAGAAGATCTGAAAGTTCATTTTGAACAAATTAGTGTAAAAGCAACAACAACTGAACAATTAGGCTTTACTGGGCGTAAAGAAGGCATTGCTTGCCAAGCGGTAGTGTTATTAAGTAAAAAATCCGAAACAGTTTAAATTATACAATAGGCAATAATAGTGTTAGCACAACTTAATTATTTATATGGCAAACCGACCACTAAAGGACAATACAAGCAACAATACGAAGATTTTAATGTGACAGAAGATCTTGGCTTTGAGTTGACTGGTGAAGGCGAACATGTTTTAGTTTTTTTGCAAAAACGTGATTGTAATACCATTTTCGTGGCTGAGCAGTTGGCTAAATATGTGGGAATTTCAACCAAGCTAGTAAGTTATGCTGGTTTGAAAGATCGCCAAGCGGTTACTGAGCAGTGGTTCAGTTTACATATGCCAGGTCAACAAACACCAGACTTTTCGGCATTTAATTTGGCGGGTTGTAAAATATTAAAAGTCACGCGGCATAATAAAAAATTAAAAATTGGCGCATTAAAAGGTAATTATTTTAAAATAATTTTAAAATCGTTAAATAGTCAATCTGAAATTGAATCTAAATTAGCATTAATCAAACAGCATGGTGTGCCTAATTATTTTGGTGAGCAGCGTTTTGGTCGTGATGAAAATAATATTACTCAGGCTATAAAATGGGCCAATGGCGAAATTTCGGTTAAGGATCGAAAAAAACGTAGCTTTTATCTTTCTGCGGCGCGAAGTGCGATTTTTAATAATATTGTCAGTCAACGCATTACCCAAAGTTTGCATCAAACCGTGCTCAATGGCGATATATTACAATTAGCGCATCGTGGTAGCTGGTTTATTGCTCAAGCAGACGAACTAGTTCAGTTACAAATGCGTTTAGAACAAGGCGAGATCAATATTACTGCACCAATGGTGGGGGATTCACCACTAGGTACATTATTTGATGCGCTGGAGTTTGAGCAAAAATGTTTAGAAAGTTGGTCTGAATTTAATGATCTATTTAAAAAAGAGCGAGTAGAAACAGCAAGACGGTCAATATTGTTACGAGCAGAGCAGCTTAATTGGCAATGGTTAGATGAGCATAGTCTCGAACTCAATTTTTATTTGCCATCAGGTTGTTATGCAACAAGTGTGATACGTGAACTAATAATAGAAAATGAGTAGCCCAAATGCAAAATCTAAAAATGCAATCCCTAATTGAATTCTTACGGCAACAAGGAATAAAAGACGAGCGCGTTTTAGATGCTATTGCGTCAATTCCTCGTGAACATTTTGTTGATGAGGCGCTTTCGCATCAAGCTTACGATAATCGTCCATTGCCAATAGGAAGCGGTCAAACTATTTCTCAGCCTTATATCGTAGCAAAGATGACTGAACTATTAAAATTAGAGCCTAATTCAAAAGTACTTGAAATTGGAACAGGGTCGGGATATCAAACGGCTGTTTTAGCAAAGTTAGTCGAAAATGTCTGCTCGGTAGAACGAATAAAAAGTCTACAATGGAATACCAAACGCCGTTTAAAGCAACTTGATATTCATAACATTGCAACACGCCATGGTGATGGTTGGTTAGGTTGGCCTGAACGTGGACCATTTGATGGCATCATTGTTACAGCCGCCGCATCTGAAGTGCCACAAAGCTTACTAGAACAGTTAGCCGATAAAGGACGTTTAGTTATTCCTGTTGGCGAAAATAAACAGGTTTTACAATTAATTGAGCGTGATGGCGATAATTTTGTAGCTAAAAATATGGGCGAGGTTATATTCGTGCCTTTGGTTAAAGGGGATGTTGAATAATTAGACTGCATCTCAAATAAAAAATAGAAAATAAAGCACTTATTTTCTATTTTTATACTTAAACACAGTCTTTCCTGAAACTTTTTAACAAAATTGGAATATTTACTCTGGCTGCTCAGAGCGTTTCCATTCACAAATTCCATAAATGGCATTAAACAGATAGATTAAATATTGTGTTGCGATAATGATATTGTCGGTATAGATATTTAAACCAATTACCAGTACATTTAATATAACCCATAAATACCAGTTAAACGCATATCGCATCATCAATAATAATTGAGCAACAATACCTAGACCAAATATAAAACAGTTAGTTATGAGCTGGTAGGTTGTATTGGTTGCACCAATTTTATCCGTTAAATAAATATTAATAAAAGCGGCAATAATAAGAAATATGATTGTATATAAAAATGTGGTTTCATTGAGTGAGCGAACTTTAACGTTTTTATTATTATCAAGGTTCTTTTGCCAAGTGAATAAACCATAGATGTGTGAACAAAAATAGTAGATTGGCGGTAGTCCTGCACCAATATTGCCGCCAAGAATATTAGCACAACATTCTGCAACTACGGCAAACATACCTAATACATTTCCCATGTTTTTACGTTTTGCTAATAAGATAACGCATAGCAGACCGCAAAAAGCGCCTATGTAAGAAGTAGCGTAGCGTAAATCAAATTCAGTAAATGGGTCAGTGTATAAAAATGCTAGTGTTACACATAATATACAAAAAAATGGATAGAATTTATTACGTCCAATTAAAATGGCAAGATTGCTTAATTTATTCATAATTTATTACTCTTCATCATTAATAAGTTGATTAACTAGTTCAATGCAGCGTAAATAACGTTCTTCGTAATCGGGCGATTCTATTTCTATATATTTGATATTATTTTTTTCTAATAACGTTATTAATAGTTTTTGAAAATCTTTACGTTGTTTTGGACTGCCTAAATGACGTAAACCATCAGCGACCCATGGCGTGTTATTGCCGAGTAAAATTACTAAATCAAAACGATAGTTATTGATCATAGCTTGTAAAAATGGATGTTCTTTACCTTCATATTTTTTACAAAAGGCTTGAGTTGTCACAAAATCGGTATCAATAAACGAAACTTTATTGGCATGTTTTATGGCAAAATCGATATATTGTGCATGCCCTAATGCGATTTTATCGTAGTCAGCATACTGTAATGCGCGTTCGTCCCCGCCAAGTTGAGAAAATACATAATCCCGACCATATTCCCATGCACTGGTTGTGTTAAATACGTTTGCTAGTTTATTAACTAAAGTTGATTTACCACTAGATTCTCCCCCTAAGATGGCAACGGTTCTAACAAAAAAAGGTCTAACTTCGGTTGGAATGTATTGCCAGTTTTTCAGCGGTGCTTGACGGATTTGAGTACCACTTATTTGCATAAATTGTCGTTTTGGATCAATTAAGACAGTTTCTAGATCAAACAAATCTTTATACATAGCGACATCTTGCGGTTCACTTGAATAAACATAATCTGGTTTTATGCCTTTTTCTTGAAATAGTTTCTTTACTCGTTCACTCCATTCATGCCAGCCATTTGGGTAAGCTGGAATACCGTCTTCTTCTAATAATTCAATGTGGATATTTTTTTGATATTTAAAAGTTTGCAGTAGCCAACGAATTCTATCATTAATAGTTGGTTGGCGAGACATAGCACTTTGTTTAAAAAGCGCTTCGTCGCGTTGAGTATCAGAGCAAAGAATAACATATAACTCATCAACCTGACTAATTGCTCGCTGAATAAGATAAATATGCCCAGTATGTAAAGGATAAAATTTACCAAAAATCACACCTACTTTTTTATTTTTGGTTGTTTTTTCGATTTGTAAATATTGATGGAGTGATTGTAATTTTTGTGCGCTCGGATTTTTAATTTTATCATTAATGAGTTGACTAAGATAACCTTTAGTCATTTGGCAAGCATCGGCGACAGTTTGTAAAGATATATTCTTACGTTTGATTGCTTTTTTTAGATAATTGAAGTTACTCATAGAATATTCCTTATTTTGTTTTTTATCTTAAACGAAATATAAATCATTTTTATTTTTCGTTCAATATATTAAACAAAAAATAATTTATTTTTTATACAATCATGTTAAAATTAATAGCAATTAAACAGATAGAATAACTACTTTATTACCATTGTTAGAGAGAATCATGTGCCATTTAACTTATAACATAATTATTTTTAAATAGTTATAAATTAGTTTTTATTTCAAAGGAACTATATGAAAATACAGAAATTAGCTTTTTTAAATGCATTTGCTTCTAGCAGTGTTTTTACAAACAATAATGTAACACTTAATAAAGTCAAGTTTTTTTTGCAAGGTGCAGAATTACAAGGGCAATCAAAAGTATTGTTGACCAAAGGTGAAAATAAAAATCTTAACTTAAGTTTTAAACTGACTTATCCAAAAGATAAAGTTAACGATATAATTGGCTTATAAATAAGTTAATAACAGAAATAGAATATGTTAAACGAGTGGTTAAGCCAATTTAAACAAGATAGCCAAATTAGTTTGCTAGATATTCATTTGGCAACGTTTTTGACGAATAAAGCAATGTTAAATGATGATATTACTATCAAACGTTTTAGTTTTTTGGTTCTATCACTAAGTAAAGAGGTTAGATCGGGTCATGTTTGTCTAGATCTTGCTTATTTAGATGAATCAACGATTGAATCACAGCTTTGGTTACAATTAGATTCGCCAAATGCGCAAGATTGGAAAATTGCTCTTGAACAAGCTTATGATAGTCAGGTTGTGAGTGATGGAACAAATTTGTCTCCGCTTATTTTTATTGAAAATAAACTTTATTTTCAAAGAATGTGGTTAGATGAACAAAATGTAGCTCAATATTTCAATCATACAGATTTAGATAAAGAACTTAGCTACAATACTGATTTAACCACTGTACTTAATCAACTTTTTATTCAGAATCAAACCGAAATCGATTGGCAAAAAGTAGCAGTTGCTGCTGCGTTAACTCGCAAAGTTGCTATTATTTCTGGTGGACCAGGTACAGGTAAAACAACCACTGTTGCCAAAATTTTAGCCGGAATTTTGTTAACCAATCCGCATGCTCGAATTATTACATCGGCACCTACAGGAAAAGCGGCATCAAGGTTAACCGAATCACTGAGTCGCACAATCGAGCAACTCGATTTTGCATCACTAAATATAAAAGCAGAAGCAATCACTTTACATCGTTTATTAGGTGCAAAAGCAGATAATCGTTCATTTAAGCATGATAAGAATAATCCATTGCATGTCGATGTGTTAGTCATTGATGAAGCATCTATGGTTGATTTAAATATGATGGCAAGAGTAATTGAAGCATTACCTAATTCTGCTCGTTTAATTTTGTTAGGTGATAAAGATCAACTCTCATCAGTTGAAGCCGGAGCTGTGTTTGGTGACCTTTGTACCTTTATTTCGCATGGTTATAGCAAAGCACGGGCAAAAGAGCTAAGTCAATTGACTGGTTATGATGTACCAGCTTGCCAGCAAACAGCAAAAATTACTGATAGCATTTGTTTATTACAAAAAAGTTATCGTTTTAACGAATCATCTGGTATTGGCTTGTTGGCTAATGCGGTCAAAGCTGGGTGCTCAACTTCTGTTAAAAAATTATTATTAGATGAATCACTGAGTGATATTCGGTATCATGCTCTTTCTTCACAACAAGCTTATGAAGATGTTTTACACGATAGTATTAATCATTATAAACATTATTTAAATGTGATTAAGCAGAATGGAACTAATGATATAGCGTTGGTTTTATCTAAATTTGCTGAATATCGCTTACTTTGTGCTGTCAGAGAAGGACATTTTGGTGTCGAAGGTTTAAATAAACAAATTGAATTACTTTTAGCCAAAAACAAATTAATTTATTTGAAAAATAAAGAAGCATGGTATGTTGGCCGACCAATCATGATATTACGTAATAGTGCTTCATTAGGGCTATATAATGGTGATATTGGCATTACATTAAAAGCTGAGCATGATAGTTCAAAATTGCGTGTTTATTTCCCTTTTGCTGATGGATCTATTAAAGGGTTTTCTCCATTTCGATTACCCGAACATGAAACGGCTTATGCCATGACAATTCATAAATCACAAGGTTCAGAATTCGATGATGTAAATATTATCTTACCAACTGATAATTCGCCGTTACTTAATCGTTCTTTACTTTATACTGCTATTACCCGCGCTAAAAAAACGGTTTCAATTTATGCGACTGAAGCTATCTTATTACAAGCAATTAAATCACAAACGCAAAGACATAGTGGTTTAGTCAGTTTATTGCAAAATAATAGCTGATTCTGTTTTGATAAGCATATTTGAGTTTATTTTTTGAAAGATGATGTGTAATTCGAGGAAGAAATAATAAAACAGGGCTAAAAGCCCTGTAATAATTAGATTAATGGATAATTTTAGCTAAGAAGTCTTTAGCACGATCTGATTGTGGATTAGTAAAGAACTGCTCTTTTGAGGTATCTTCAATAATTTCACCAGCATCCATAAAGATAACTCGGTGGGCTACCTTACGCGCAAAGCCCATTTCATGAGTAACCACCATCATAGTCATACCTTCATAAGCCAGTTCAACCATAACATCTAGCACCTCGTTTACCATTTCAGGATCTAGTGCTGAGGTTGGTTCATCAAACAACATAACAATAGGATCCATACATAACGCACGAGCGATCGCTACACGTTGTTGTTGACCACCAGAGAGCTGAGCAGGGTATTTATCTGCATGGGCAAGTAAACCAACACGCTCTAAAAGATTAAGCGCTTTTTCTCGAGCTTCTTCGTCTGTTCGACCTAACACTTTAATTTGTGCAAGTGTTAGATTTTTTAAAATAGTTAAATGTGGAAACAGTTCAAAGTGTTGAAATACCATACCTACTTTGGAGCGTAATTTAGCTAAGTTAGTCGCTTTATTTGTAACTTCTGTTCCATCAATAATAATTTTGCCTTTTTGTACAGGCTCTAAACAATTTACAGTTTTTATCAGGGTTGATTTTCCTGAACCTGAAGGACCACAAACAACAACAACTTCGCCTTTACCAACTCGAGTAGTGCAGTTTTTTAATACCTGAAATTGTCCATACCATTTTGAAATATTTTCTAAGGAGATCATCGAGTAATCCTTTTCTTAAAATAATTAACTAGACGTGAAACGGTGAAGCAAATAACAAAATAAACTGCTCCTGTAAATAATACCATTTCAACGATTAAACCATCTCTATTGCCTACAATATTAACCGCACGATAGAAGAAATCCGCTAAATTTAATGTATAAATAAGCGTTGTATCTTGGAATAATATAATCCCCTGCGTTAATAATAATGGAGCCATAATACGAAATGCTTGCGGTAAAATCACCATTCTTAATGCCTGACCTTTAGTCATGCCTAGTGCTAATGATGCACTGATTTGTCCTTTAGATACACTTTGAATACCAGCCCGAATAATTTCTGAATAGTAAGCTGCTTCAAATAATGCAAAAGCGATCAATGCTGACACAAAACGTATATCTGTTGTAGGCGGAAGATTTAAAATTTTTTCTAATAGTTGAGGCACAAGCAAATAAAACCAGAGCAAAACCATCATTAATGGAATTGAACGGAATATATTTACATAGCATAAAGCAAACCAATGTAGCACTTTAATCGAAGAAAGTCGCATAATGGCAAGTAGCGTTCCCCAAATAATACCAAAAATTACAGCGGTAAGTGTTATCTCTAAAGTTAATAACATACCTCTCATGATATAAGGTAAATTAGGTAGGATTTGTCCCCATTCTAAATCCATCATGATTTACCTCCTAATACGCCAGGAAGTCGTACTTTTTTCTCAATATATTGCATAGTAAACATTATAACGACATTGATAAGTACATACCCAAATGTTATAGCTATGAATGATTCATAAGGTTGGCCTGCATGTTCAAGCAGTTGGTTTGCTTGTTTGGTTAATTCGACGTAACCAACAGTTGAAGCAACAGCCGAGTTTTTAACCATATTTAATATTTCAGATGTTAACGGTGGTAGAACACGTCGATAAGCGTTTGGTAATAAAATATATAAATAGGTTTGTTTTAGGGTTAATCCTAATGCAATTCCTGCACTTTTCTGACCTGTAGGGATTGACTGAATAGCAGCTCTCACTTGTTCACAAATACGTGCACCTGTGAATAATCCTAATCCTATGGTGGACATTAATAAAGTAAATATCATAGGGTCAAGACTATATAACCAGTCACGGATAGATTCTGGTACCAACGCTGGTACAACTTCAATCCAAAAGAATAAGTGAATGATTAACGGGATATTCCTAAAAACTTCAACATAACATGTACCTAAGCCAGATAAAAAGCGGTTAGGTAATGTTCTCAGCACACCAAATAGCGAACCAACCAAAAAGGCAACAGTTCCTGATGTAATAACTAGCAATATGGTCATTTGGAAACCTAACCACAACCAGCCTAGATACGTTGTATCCCCAAATGGTGCTGGTTGAAGAAAAATCCCCCAATTCCAACTTGTTGTCATAAATACTCCAACATGTAAAAAAAAATGTAAATAGTACTAAATAAGATGATGGACGCAGTTACCTACGTCCTTATGGGAAAATATCTGCGTATTAATCTAATGCTTTATCATTAGGATGAGCGAAAAGTTCTTTCATCTCAGAAGACATATCAAAGTTCATATTTAACCCTTTTGGTGGAATAGGTTGTTTAAACCAACGGTTATATGACTTTTCGGCGACACCTGATGTTTGTGCTTCTGAAATAGTTTTATCGACTAAAGCTTTAAATTGTGGGTCTTGTTTACGCAACATACAACCATAGGCTTCATAAGATAATGGTGTACCTACAATTTCCCATTGTTCAGGTTTTTTTGCTTTGGAGCGCTCACCTGCTAATAATGCATCATCGATAAGAAATGCTGCTGCTCGTCCACTTTCAAGTGTGCGAAATGCATCACCATGATCTTTGGTTGCAATAATACGAATATTTAACCCTTTTTCAGTATTGATTTTGTTGAGCATAACTTCGGATGTTGTACCTGAAGTTACGACCACATTTTTACCTTTCAGATCGTCAATATCTTTAATATTGCTACTAGTTTTAACTAAAAAACGAGTGCCAACAATAAAGATCGTATTTGAAAAATCAACTTGTTGTTGACGAGAAAGATTATTGGTTGTTGAACCACATTCAAAATCGTAAGAACCATTTTGTAACAGTGGAATACGGTTTTGAGAAGTCAGCGGTAAGTATTTAACTTGCAAGTTAGGCATGTTTAACTCTTTTTTTACCGCATTAATAATAAGATCTGAGTAATCTTGAGAATAACCAACAACTGTTTGGTTATCACCATAATATGAGAATGGGACTGATGATTCTCTATGTCCTACGACAATCACACCATTTTCTTTTACTTTAGCTAGTGTACCAGTTAATTCATCGGCAAATGCGGTACTACTTACTAGACCTAACATTGCAAATGATAACACTAGTTTGGTTAATTTTGTCTTTTTGTTCATACTCATCTCCTACTGTTTATTTTGTATCATATTAAATAATTTTAACATTTTTACAAAGGGCATATATTATAACTTATTTTTTAGCATAAAAGTACTTTTTACTGTTTATTTATCTATTATTGGAGCTAGATGTAACCAGCAATTAACGCAATATTAGATTACTGATTACATCAAGACTTATTAAAACCCAATTATATTTAAGCAATAATTATGCCAGTATAGTGAACTATAAACGTTTTTTTATAAAAAGTGAGATAAACATTAATGACATCATAACTAAATAAGGCCAATTCCCCCATATAGCATAAGGCGTTAGTCCAGTTGTTGGTGATACAGATGCAGATAATGCGCCTGTTTCAAATTGCGGTAATTTTTTAACAATATTACCATGTGGATCAATGATTGCTGTAATCCCTGTATTAGTACTACGAATTAAAGGTCTACCAAATTCAAGCGCTCTAGCTTGCGCCATTTGTAAATGTTGTTTAGGTCCAATACTATCACCAAACCAAGCATCGTTTGAAACAGTAAGTAAAAAATCTGTATCTGGAGAAAAATTTTGCCATATTAAATTAGATAAAATCACTTCATAACAAATGGCTGGGGTAAATTTAAAGCCTTTTATTTGTAATTGAGGTTGTTTTGCTTTGCCAGATTTCATTGAGGACATAGGAATGTTGAGCAGTTCAGCAATTGGTTCAAGTACTGATTCTAACGGTGTAAACTCCCCAAAGGGCACTAGATGGTGTTTTTTATAACGGTTGATAGTTGGATATTGATAAGGCTCCTTTTCTCCTAATACTAATAAAGTATTGTAGATATATCCATTAGATTGATAACCTTCTTCACCAAAGCGATAATCAATAATACCAACAGCTATTTCAGAATCATGGGCTCGGGCTTCGTTATCTAGATATTGTAAAAAAGATTGTTGATTTATTTCGTAATCGGTGATGCTAGCCTCTGACCAAATGATAATTTTATCTTTACCAAAGTTTTGTTTAGTCAGTTTTGTATAGGTTTGTAGTGTGTTGTTAAGTTGTTCTCTTGTCCAACGAATTGACTGCGAAATATTTCCTTGAATTAAAACAAAATTAGCTGAACGAGTGTCATTAACTTTAGTCCAATTAATATTATTGAATAAAATTGGTGCAAATAAGATCGCAAGTAGTGCAATAAATGCACCAAGCGTGTGCCTTTTTGGCGTTTTGCTATTTATTGTCTTTATGCAATAAACAAATAATCCGCATAAAATTGTTAGCAGTAAATTAACACCATCAATCCCCAATATAGGGAAATAGCCTTTTAGCGGACTATCTAGTTGGCTATAACCAAGTTGCAACCAAGCAAATCCGGTTAAAATATACCCTCGTAAGAATTCGGTTAATTGCCAAAGCACAGGAGCAAGAAATATAAGTTGTTTAAATGAAAATTGTCCAGCAAAACGATTTGCCATCCTTAATAGAAAAGCAAATAGCATAGGATAGAGTGACAAGTATAGGATTAAAAAACCTAAAATGATAATAGCAATGGGAGCGGGTAACTCTCCATATTGCTTAATACTGATATAAACCCAATGGATCCCAGCGGCAAAATAGCCAATGCCCCAACTTAATCCCAGTAACATAGCTTGTTTTTTAGATCTATCAGCAATAAGCCATAAAAGACCGGCAAACGATACAAAAGCTAAAGGCCAAATATGAAATGGAGCATAACTAAAAACTGCTATACCACCAAAAATTAGGCTTAATAATATTTTTTTAAGCATTTTCAGGTAACTCTAAATTAGGCACGGTGGCCCCATCAGGAATAGTCACATGCAATTGAATGATTCGTCTTCGATCTGCAATGGTAACTTTAAATTGATAGCCGTCAATGGTAATGATTTCTCCGCGTAAGGGTAAGCGTCCAAAATGTTGCATTACCAGTCCTCCAATGGTATCCATCTCATCATCACTAAAATCAGTTGAAAATATTTCATTAAAATCTTCCACTGGAGTGAGGGCTCGCACAGTATAAACCGATTGCGTTAAGCGACGAATATCGCGATCTTCAACTTCATCATACTCATCTTCAATATCGCCCACGATGAGTTCTAAAATATCTTCAATAGTCACAAGCCCCGAAACACCACCAAATTCATCAATAGCCATTGCCATATGATAGCGCTGCATACGAAACTCTTTTAGCATATGATCAACACGTTTACTTTCAGGCACAACAACGGTTGGTCTAAGGATTTTTTTCAAATCAAAATTATCGACGCCTTGGCGAATAAAAATCAACAGATCTTTTGCCAATAAAATCCCTTCAATATGATCGCGATCTTCACTAATAACAGGATAACGGGAATGCCCATGTTCAGAAATAATATCTAAACACTCATCAAGTGAATAATTGTCTTTAATGGTAACAATTTGAGAGCGGGGGATCATAATATCGCGAATGCGTTGTTCAGCAATATCCATAACACCTTCTATCATATCAAGCGTATCGGGATCGATAAGCTCGTTTTCTTCGGCTTCGCGGATCACTTCGATCAGTTCTTCTTTATCTTTTGGTTCTGAATGAAATAACTGACTTAACCATAATGCAAACCCTTTTTTAGGTCTCCGGTGATTATCATCACTCATTTGTGCTTTTCCTTTCTTACTTTATTATTAATTTACTATTTTGGGCTTAGTTTACTTAATTTACTTACTTACTAAAAAAGTTTGCAAAATAGCATATAACTAAACGGCCTATCGTACATTTTATTCATCAATGGGTTGATAAGGATCTTCAAATCCCAATTGTTGCATAATATCAATTTCGATATTTTCCATTTCTTCAGCTTCTTCGTCAAGAATATGATCATAACCGAGTAAATGTAAACAACCATGCACAATCATATGTGCCCAGTGCGAAGTTAATGATTTATGTTGTTGCTCAGCTTCAGCTTCAACCACTTGCTTACAAATAATTAGATCACCCAATAAAGGAACATCGATCTCGATTGGAGATTCAAACGGAAAAGATAAAACGTTAGTTGGTTTATCTTTATGACGATAGGTACAATTTAATTGCTGACTTTCTTGTTTATCGACAATACGGATAGTGAGCTCGGCGTTATCCATAAACTGAGGTAAAATAGCCTCTAACCATTGCATAATTTGCGCTTCGGTAGGCAAATTTTGGTTATCTTCTGTAGCAATTTGCAAATCTAAAATAATTGCGCTCATCATATTTACCTTACTTTATTATTCACGATGATAAGGATGATTAGTGGTTAAACTCCATGCACGGTAAAGGCTTTCAGCTACAATAACCCGCACTAAAGGGTGAGGTAGGGTAAGTGGCGACAGTGACCAACTCTGTTCCGCTGCCGTTTTGCAAGAAGGAGATAACCCCTCAGGTCCACCAATTAATAAACTCACATCACGGCCATCTACTTTCCAACGTTCTAATTGTTCAGCTAAATTATGCGTTGTGTAAGGTTTACCTGGAATATCAAGAGTCACAATGCGATTGCCTTTACTACAGGCACTTAACATTGCTTCGCCTTCTTTATCTAAGATCCGTACAATATCTGCATTTTTGGTACGTTTTCCAGCGGGGATTTCAATAAGCTCTAAAGGCATATCTTTAGGAAATCGTGATTGATAATCATTAAAAGCAGTGGTAACCCAGTTTGGCATTTTATTGCCAACAGCAATAAGCTGTATCTTCACGTGATTAACTCCAAAGCTTCTCAAGTTCGTAAAGCTGACGGCTTTCTTCTTGCATTATATGTACAATGACCGCATCCATATCAACTACGACCCAATCGGCATCACTTTTACCTTCGCTACCTAACACCAAATGGCCTTGTTTTTTTGCTTCATCAAGTAAATGGTTAGCAATAGAGGAAACATGACGGTTTGAAGTGCCAGTACAAATAATCATATAATCGGTAATACTTGATTTGCCACGAACATCAAGGGTAACAATGTCTTTTCCTTTTAGATCATCAATCTTATCAATAATAAAATCTTGTAACGACTGCTGCAAAATAATCTCTCTTTTTATTAAAAATAAAGCGCCATTATAGCATATATTTTAAAAATAACGGTGATGATAACTTACACATATTTTTATTGATTATTGGGATTGCTTTTTTCTTTTCTTTTTTGCTAGTTTATCTTCACGCATTTTTTTTATTTGTTCTTTTCTGTTTTTCTTTATTTGGTCTCTTTTCAATTTTTTTTGATTATTTATAGCTAAACGTTCCTCTTTATTTAGAGTATCTTTTATTGTATCTTTTGCTTTTCGCTTTTTTTCTCTATTTATGCTAAATTCCTCTAGCACCTCTGTTAACGACGATATACCCAACAAGAATAAAAGTCCTAAAAATAAACCTAATAAAGATGGATATATTGGGTTGTAATCGTGACCCACGCGCGGAAGGATTCTAACCGTTGCTGCTTCTACAAAATTGGTACTAAATAAAAAAAGTAAGAAAAATATCGCTTTCATAATATATGCAATTTAATGGAATAATTTCCACGTATTTTATCTTATACAAATATATAGATGTTAAAGGAAATTTGAACAATAAAAAAGCAAAGTTTTATATTTCAATGGCACACATTTTCAAACAAAAAATTAGTGTTGCTGATCCAATTTTTGTAAAAATATTCAGGATTCTATACCGTCTTGAGATTAAAAAATGAAAATAATAATACGAAATTTGAATTGAGATGTGGAATAATCTAGGAGTAAACAAATAAAAACTTTAATAAAATTAATTCTAAATCTGAGGTGTTTTTAGTCAAAGCCCACGGGCAAGTAAAATTGCTCACGTGGGTTTATTTCAGTTACGTACAATCTTATTTATATAGATTTATAAAAACAGTTTGTGCAGTGCTTGCGGGGTTAGATGATACTTCTTTTACATAATAAAAGTGCGCACCATTAGCAACTGCATGTTTTTGTGCGGCGGCACTGATTTCTGCTGTATTGTTAAATACACCATGGAAGCTAATAGTACTAAATGGCATCATATGTTTAAATGCTTCGCTACTAATTTCGTAGGCATCTTGACCTGCTATTGCTGTTGTGACGATATAATCCCTAACGGGTGCGTCTTGTTTGTATAAAGCAACTTCGATATTTTCTGCTTGGTTTCTAATATCATCAGATGAAATTGAATCGATATAAAACGCATAGGCATTTTTTTCAGCGGCTAATTTACTTGCAGCTTCGGTAATTTCGGAAGTGTTATTGTAATTACCTTTAAATTTAACAACATCAAATGGTAAATAGTAAAGAGCTTTTGAACGTTCATAAGAAACCACGCCATTATAAATAGTTTCATTTTTCTGTACGGCTATTGGTGCGTTAGATTTGTAAATATTGGCATAAACAATCGCACGATCTGAAGAAGTTCCATTAGCTGGACTTTCCATTGCAGTAATATAGTAATATTTAGCACCTGCTTCATCGGCAGCGCGAGAAATATCTTTAGCAGCATTTTCGGCTTGTAAATAACTTCCAGTTACTGAAATTTCTTTTAATGGTACTAAATGACTACTTTCTTTAGCAGTTAATGGCTCAGCAGCATAAAGACTAGCAACAGGTAATGATAACAATACGGCTAATGCAATAGAGGATTTGGTAAAACGTTTCATAATATATTCCTTCATTTTTGAATTATTAAAATAGAAAATCGTTGTTTAACGCTTATTTTATTTGCAAATATATTTATTGATATTACTTCGAAAATATTCGAACTGGCAGAGCTCCTGATGTGTTGTCCTTGTCTACTTGTAAAAAGCGTTAAGACATTAATAGTTGTTTTGGTAGGAAAAAATAGTAAAACAACTTGTTATTGTTATAAGACGTTCAGTAATAATCCTCAAGATCTTTTAATCAAATAGAAGGGTGCCTAGCATTAATTGTTTAAAATGAAATTAATTGTCAAAAAAAGAGTTAATTTGAGCTAATTAAGAATGTTAATATTTTCTAAATTATATTTTTCCTACAGATTATTCTCTAATTCTTTCAATAAAGAATTTAAGGATTTGTGCAGTTAATCCCCAAATAACCCGATTGTGATACTGATAATAATAGACAGAATACTCAGCTCTTTTTTGCCATTTAGGTGATCGGTTTACAATGATATCAATAGGGAAATCATCAGAAGGTTTATGCCCGACAAACATTGTTGCACGCTGAGGGGGATTTTGAATAAACCACTCAATAGGAACGGTAAAAATCTGTTCGACTTCATCATGATTTAGTTTCAGATCATCAAGTGAATTGATTGTGCCAACAAATGGATAAATAGCCATACCTAATGTTGCAATAAACTTGGGTAATGCTCCTAAAATTGTTATGTGCTTAAAGGGGATACCCAATTCTTCAACTGTTTCACGTTTAGCTGTGTATTCGGGATTGGTATCAGATAATTCCACACGCCCACCAGGAAAGCAAATATCTCCAGGTTGCCATTTTAATTTTCTAGATCTAATTTGAAATAAAAGATGCAATTGATGATCAATATCAATAATCGGCAATAATACTGCAGCTTTATTATCGATAAATTTTGTGTTTTCTTTTTTTTGCATCTGTTTAGCAATATTTTCAATTGTTATCATAATTATTCATTTTATTTAGGGTTTAAATTTTTGTTCTATTTACCTTACACAAATAACATGCTAGATTTAATAGTAGCGTTAAATTAATACGCGTGTTTTATCTAATTGAAGCCATGCAATATTATATCAATAACATAAAAAAAGAGCTTGAAGATCTTGCCAAATTGAAACGTGAGCGTGCTATCATTGGTATGTCTCCTGAATTTCAGCAGGTATTTTTATTACTTCCTGCGCTTTTTCATTATCACACACCTAAATTACCAGGATATATGGAAGGCGATATACCTTCAGGTATTGCTTGCTATCAATTGTCTGATGATGTAAGTAAACGGCTTAAAACTGAATTCGATTTTATTCCATCCACTAACGAAAATAAAATAATTAACATCCCAGCCATATCCGCTTTATATACAATGGGAAGTACCTGTTCTATTGGACAGTCAATTCAATCTGATCTTGATATCTGGATATGCATTGAAAACAATTTAACAGATCAACAAAAAGAAGCCTTACAACAAAAATGCCGTTTGATCGAAGACTGGGCAGCAAATTTGCAAGTCAAATTAACGTTATTTGTGGTAGATGCTGATCGTTTTATTAATAAACATCATGAATGCCTAATGGGCGAAAATTGCGGAACTGCACAGCATATTTTGTTACTTGAGGAGTTTTACCGTTCCGCAAATTTATTAGCTGGCAAATACTTGTTGTGGTTTGCAATACCTTATAATTTCACCGTAAATAACCTTACTTATCCTACTTATGAAAAGTGCGTTCAAGCGATGGTTGATCTTAATTTAATCGAGCGAGAGCAATGGATTGATTTTGGTCCACTAACTGGATTATCAGCTCAAGAGTATTTTGGCGCAAGTTTATGGCAACTTTATAAAAGTATTGATTCACCTTTTAAAGCCGTACTCAAAACCCTATTATTAGAAGCGTATTCATGGATTTACCCACAAAATAAACCAGTTGCTTATCAAATGAGGGAACTGATTCAAAAAGGCGAAATTCATAAAGGGATGTACCTAGATTCTTATTACATGCTGTTAGACAGAATTAGTAAATACCTCATTGAAATTAATGATTATGAACGACTTGAATTAATTCGTAATTGCTTTTATTTGAAAGTGAACGAAAAACTTTCTATCCCAACACAATTGTCGTCATGGCGACGCTCTATTTTAAGTGAGTTAGTTAAAAGTTGGGGATGGGATGGTCAACAAATTGCAAAATTAGACGCAAGTCAAGCTTGGAAAATAGGGCAAGTCCGAGAAATACACGAAATCTTATTACACACTATGATGTCAGGCTATCGAAATTTACTCAATTTTGGTCGTCGTAATAATTTAGACTCATTAATTAGTCCTCAAGATCTGGCAATATTAACACGTAAGCTCTATGCTGCTTTTGAAGTATTACCGGGAAAGATTACAACGTTAAAGCTCAATATATCTGATAATTTACAAGAGGAAGCATTAACTTTTATTCATGTTGCAGAAGATCGCATCAATCGAGCAGGATGGTACGTTTACAATCAAAAACCCATGTTGCACTCAATTATTGGCCATCAATATCTTGAATATAGCAAATACTTAGTAAAACTTGTAGGTTGGTGTTATTTTAACGGCTTAATTGCTGATAGCACTCACTTTTATTATCATGATGGTGAAAACAGAAATAATTCGAAAATTAATAAATTGATCGCGGATCTAAAAAATTACTTTCCTACTGATGTGCCAGCAGCAACTGAAGAACAGTTATATGGACCATGCGAAATTCGTCACTTAGCTATTATTTTAAATTTAGAAGATGATCCGACCGCTAACATTGAATTAGACGATGAAGTGACCAATAGTGTACTTAATTATGGTAAAAATGAGCTAAGTTTAGTGGGATCAATTGATCTTCTTTATCGTAATTCGTGGAACGAAATTCGTGTTCTCCATTTCAGCGGTGCACTATCAGTGCTTCAGGCGATTAAGGAATTACTAAATCGAATGCATAAAGATGCTGATTTGCCTAATTTGCTAGAAATATTTTGTTATAGCGAGTACCAGGGTGATGAAATCAAACAACAAATGAAAAAGTTAATGGATGAATGTATCGATTTACGTTTAACTACCACTCAAAATAACTCAACGCAAGTAAAACCATTAAGGATCGGTGGAGCTTCATGGTATCTATTTTTTGAGCGATTAGGGGTATCATGTCATCAATTTGAAAATGCGATTGATTTTTATGGTGCAGTATCAAATAACAAAATACAAGGTAGGCCACTAAACATTTTAGACGAAACAAATGAACTACCAAAAGAAATTGATAGCGTCGCTTATGCAGGGATCATACAATTCTTTTTTGAAAATACTGATTCAGGTTTTGATCTTTACATTCTAAATGAACATAACCAAGTTGAAATATACCGTAATTGCAACGGTTCAATAGATAATATGGTTAAAGATATTAACGAATTTTATATCTTATCTGACGATCGCTTTTCATTTACTACCAGTAGCTCAGTTAATTTTAATCTACCTCAATTTTATCAAATTACTTATAATGAGCATGATGAAAGACAGATTATCCCGCTTAATTAAAAGATCGGCAAACGATCTAACTTGGATGTAATCATGTCAAAAAGTTTCAGGTAACTATGTGTTTTAGTATAAAAATAATAAAAGTTTACAATTAATAAGTAAAATAATTAAATTTCTATTAAAATAATGGGAACTTTTTTCTAATTTAAGAATCTAACTGTATGTCTGCACAACTTTGGGCCGATTGACAGTTATTAACAAAATAAGGAAAGGCCTTTAATGGGGGAGCAAGTAACAGACCAAGTATTAGTAGATCGCGTTCTTAATGGAGACAAAAACGCATTTAATTTACTTGTTGTTCGTTATCAAAACAAACTGGCTCATTTGGTTTCTCGTTATGTATTAGCGTCCGAAGTTCCTGATGTTGTGCAAGAGACTTTTATTAAGGCATATCGATCATTAAGTCTTTTTAAAGGTGAAAGTGTTTTTTACACATGGCTGTATCGAATTGCAGTCAATACAGCAAAAAACTACTTAACGTCTCAAGGACGACGGCCACCATCATCAGATATAGATGCTAGTGAAGCTGAAAGTTACGAAGGTGCAGATTCATTAAGAGATCTTGATAATCCTGAAAATTTAGCGCTTTCAGACGAAGTAAAAAAAACAGTATTTGCAACGATCGAAGCATTACCTGATGATTTAAAAACAGCAATTACATTGCGCGAAATCGAAGGGTTAAGCTACGAAGAAATTGCTCAAATCATGGATGTACCAGTTGGCACAGTGAGATCCCGTATTTTTAGAGCTCGTGATGCAATTGATGAAAAAATTAAACCATTACTCAGTTAATGGCTACAAATAAATGAATAAAGAGTAGTCATAAATTTAAGGTATTTACTATGCAAATAGAACAGAAAGAGCAACTTTCATTACTTATGGATGGTGAGTTTACAAACGACCATATTGTTGATGAAGTATTAAATGATGAAAGTTTGCAATCATGCTGGCATCGTTACCATATTATCAGAGATACAATGCGAGGTGAATTACACAGTAATTCATTAAATCATAGTAGTTCACTAAATTTAGATATCTCTAGCCAAATTGCACAAGCGATAGCAACTGAAGATTTATACAATCAACCAATTGATCAACCTAATATTGACACAACCTCGCCACCAAAAGCTGAAAACCTAATTTGGATTCACGTTAAGGACTTTATAGGCAAAGTAAGCCAAGTTGGGCTGGCAGCTTGTGTCACTCTTGGAATTATTGCAGGTGTACAATATAATCAAGGACAAACAGATAGTACCAGTGCAAGCCCTACACTAAATACAGTACCAGTTGGTGTAAGTGTGGCTCCTGTAGGTGGCATTCATCAACAAAACGATCAACAATTACTTGAAAAACGACAATACGACAAGATCAGATTGCTTGTACAAGATTATGAATTGCAAAAAAGATTAAATGCACACTAATTTTAAATGAAATCATCAAATTATTTTATCAAACATTTTATAAAACAGAGCCGAAAAATAATATTCGCTCTGTTTTTTGCATTTTATTCAGTATCGATTTATGCTAACGATACAGAGGATGCCTTTGCGTTATTAAACAAAATGAATCACGCTGTACAAACGCAAGATTACCGTATTTACTTCGTATCTCAAGATAAAAATCAATATGTAACCACATTCGAATATAGCCATATAGGTGCGCCTGTAAAAGAAGATATTAATGCTTACTTGCGCTATCTGGAAGGTCCTGATAAAGAGATCATCTTACATAAAGGCATAACCAGTTACTTTCAGCCTAATAGTTCATCATTTTCTATCACTAGCTCACGAATTATCGAAGCTTTCCCTGACGTTGTTTATAATAATTTTAATGACCTTAAAGAAGTTTACGATTTTATTTTTTTAGGCAAAGCAAGAACAGCTAATCGAAGCGCAAAATTAGTCAAAATCATAGCCAAAGAACAGGATCGTTATAGCTATGTAATTTGGATTGATGATGAAACCAGTTTACCAATTAGGATCGATTTATTAGATCAAAATAGCGACATCATTAATCAGATAAAAGTAATCCAACTAGATAAAAATTTTGATAAGAAAGAACAGCTAGATTATATCGCCAGTCGAACTTACCCAATCTTATTATCGATTGAAAAACAAAATAATGCTTTTGACCAATGGCGACTAGCTTGGTTACCTAAAGGATTTAAAGAAGTGGCTGCTTATAATTTGAATTTTTATAGTTCTGACATCGCGACTAAATTGTTTTCGGATGGCGTATTTTCGTTTACGGTCAATATCTCATCTGAACAAGCTAAACAAGCTAATCAAATTATTCAACAAGGTGGAAGGACTATTTATTCAACCAACTTAGGTCACAAAAACATTATCATCATAGGTAATTTACCTCGTACTACTATTGAACGTATTGCACAAAATATTGTTCAGAAATAAGTGCAAACTACTTAATAACGCTATGCTTGGTAGCGATAAAAGTGTAAAATATTTCACTTTCTGACTATGTAATTATTAGCAATATTGGTCATAACCAAAAGGCATTTTAGATAGTTAACCGTTAATAACCAAGATACTAATTATAATTTATTAATATGAATAAAAATATCCGCAATTTTTCAATTATTGCTCATATTGACCATGGTAAATCAACGCTTTCAGACCGCATAATACAAATTTGTGGAGGGCTTTCAGATCGTGAAATGGAAGCTCAAGTACTTGATTCAATGGATCTTGAGCGTGAACGTGGCATCACAATCAAAGCACAAAGTGTAACCCTTGATTATCATGCTAAAAATGGCGAAACATATCAGCTCAATTTTATTGACACACCAGGTCATGTTGACTTTTCTTATGAAGTGTCGCGCTCGCTAGCTGCTTGTGAAGGGGCGTTATTAGTTGTGGATGCAGGACAAGGTGTTGAAGCTCAAACACTGGCAAACTGCTACACCGCGTTAGATATGGATCTTGAAGTTGTACCAGTTCTAAACAAAATTGACTTACCTGCGGCTGAACCAGAGCGCGTTGCAGCCGAAATCGAAGATATTGTAGGTATTGATGCTAGCAATGCAGTGCGTTGCTCGGCAAAAACTGGCGTTGGCGTTGTTGATGTACTTGAGCAATTGGTCAGCGATATTCCACCACCAGAAGGTGACTCGACAGCACCATTGCAAGCACTTATTATCGATTCATGGTTTGATAATTATTTAGGTGTAGTTTCATTAATTCGCATTAAAAATGGCGAATTAAACAAAGGTGATAAGATCAAAGTAATGAGCACAGGTATGACTTATAACGTTGATCGACTTGGTATTTTTACCCCTAAGCAAATTGACAAACAATGCCTGCATTGTGGTGAAGTGGGTTGGGTTGTTTGTGCGATCAAAGATATACTAGGCGCGCCAGTGGGCGACACCTTAACTTTAGCAAAAGCGCCTGCACAAAATCCATTACCTGGTTTCAAAAAGGTCAAACCACAAGTTTATGCTGGATTATTCCCAACCAGTTCTGACGATTACGAAGCTTTTCGTGATGCCCTTGGCAAATTAAGTCTAAATGATGCCTCATTGTTTTATGAGCCAGAAAATTCTGGAGCTTTAGGATTTGGATTCCGTTGTGGTTTCCTTGGCTTATTACATATGGAAATCATTCAAGAACGCTTAGAGCGTGAATACAACCTTGATTTGATAACCACTGCACCGACGGTTGTTTATGAAGTACTAACTACATCAAATGACATTATCTACGTTGATAGCCCTGCCAAGTTACCAGCAGTAAATAACATTCAAGAATTACGCGAACCAATAGCAGAATGTAACATATTAGTTCCGCAAACTTATTTAGGCAACGTCATCACACTTTGTGTTGAAAAACGTGGTGTGCAAACCAATATGGTTTATCATGGCAATCAAGTTGCTTTAACGTATGAAATCCCAATGACCGAAGTTGTATTAGACTTTTTTGACAAACTAAAATCGACTTCGCGTGGGTATGCATCATTAGATTACAGTTTTAAACGATTCCAAGCTGCCGACATGGTAAGGTTAGATGTATTAATTAATGGTGAACGTGTTGACGCATTAGCCTTAATTACCCACAAAGACAATGCACCATATCGTGGACGAGAATTAGTTGAAAAAATGAAAGATCTTATTCCTCGTCAACTATTTGATATTGCCATACAAGCGGCTATCGGTAATCATGTTATAGCAAGATCAACGGTCAAACAACTACGCAAAAATGTATTAGCCAAATGTTATGGTGGCGATGTGAGTCGTAAAAAGAAACTTTTACAGAAGCAAAAAGAAGGTAAAAAGCGCATGAAACAAATAGGTAATGTGGAATTACCGCAAGAAGCCTTTTTAGCCATTTTGCATGTAGGAAAAGATTAACCAATTAAAAACAAATCAATAAAAAGATTTATTTAAAGAGGGAAAAAAATGGCTGGAACATTTGCCATCATATTAACACTAGCAACACTCATTACTGGTATCTTTTGGTTTTTAGAAAAATTCAAATGGAAACCAGCAAGACAACGTAAAGTTGAAGAAATCCGCATTCAAAGCAATGGCGAAGTTGATGGAAAGATACTTGCCGAAGTTGGTAAACCCAAAGGTTGGGTTGAAAATTTGGCATCGTTTTTTCCGGTATTGTTTGTCGTGTTTGTTATTCGTTCATTCATCTATGAACCGTTTCAAATTCCATCAGGATCAATGATGCAAACATTACTAATTGGCGACTTTATTGCTGTTGAAAAATTTTCTTATGGCGTGCGTGATCCTATTACTAACACCGTCATCATACCGACAGGACAACCAAAACGTGGTGATGTTGCCGTATTTAAACACCCAAATGTGCCTCAAATGGATCTTATAAAGCGTGTTGTCGGCTTACCGGGTGACAAAATAGTCTATTTGGTAAAAGAAAAGCAAATCTTAATCTATCCTGCTTGCCAAGCAACAGATGCAAATTGCGAAGGGCAACAATCACAGCCGCTGAATTTGCATTACAGCGAACCAAGGCCAAGTAACTGGAAAGAGGTGCATGAACAGTTCAAATCAAACCCTAATTTTTACACGCTAGAACAATATGCGGATAAAGGTATTGTTGATTCTCAGTCTATCATGACATTAAATATGAATATTCAACAAGAAACTCTTGGTGACACACCGCATGATATTCTAACCACTCAAGGTTCACAAGAAAATCCTAGCTATTTTTATCATCAGGATGGACAACCGATAGCCACTTGGGTTGTACCACAAGGTCATTATTTTATGATGGGTGACAACCGCGATAACAGTGGTGACAGTCGATACTTTGGTTTTGTCCCTGAAACCAATTTTGTTGGTAAAGCAACCGCAATTTGGATCAGCTTTGAAAAACAACCAAACGAATGGCCAACAGGAATCCGCTTTAGTCGTATTGGCGGTATACACTAATAGCTATAATTATGAAAAAATTTAGTCAAATTCAACAATCAATCGGCTATATGTTTCAAGATACATCTCTACTTGAATTAGCCCTTACTCATCGAAGTGCTAATAAATTGCATAACGAGCGTTTAGAGTTTTTAGGGGATTCTATTTTAAGTCTTGTCATAGCCGATGAACTTTATCACCGTTTTGCCAAACAAGATGAAGGCGATCTAAGCCAAATGCGCGCAACACTTGTTTGCGGGCAAACACTTGCCGAAATTGGTAAGGATTTTAAATTGGGCGATCACCTTATTTTAGGACAAGGTGAACTCAAAAGTGGTGGTTTTCGTCGCGAATCGATTATTTCTGATGCTGTAGAAGCCATAATTGGTGCCATTTATCTAGATAGCAACCTCGATACAGCTCGTTCACTAATCTTATCATGGTACCAAAGCCGCTTGACTCAAATTCAACCTGGTATTAAACAAAAAGATGCCAAAACAAGATTGCAAGAATACTTACAAGGAATTCATCGTCCGCGCCCATGTTATTTAATTCTTGAAGTAACTGGCGATAACCACGAACAAGAATTCTTAATTCAATGCAAAATTGACAATGATAGCCATGAATATTTAGGTCGTGGCTTAAGTCGCCGAAAAGCAGAACAAGCTGCCGCACAAGAAGCTCTCAACCAATTAGGTATAAAATGACAGAAACAACACAACATTGTGGATTTGTCGCCATTGTCGGGCGACCAAATGTAGGTAAATCAACGCTACTAAACCAATTGCTTGGTCAAAAAATTTCGATTACATCACGCAAAGCGCAAACGACCCGTCACCGAATTGTGGGTATTGACACGCAGGATAATGACCAAATTATCTATATCGATACTCCCGGACTTCATATTGAAGAAAAAAGAGCCATAAACCGCTTAATGAATCGTGCTGCAAGCAGCTCAATAGGGGATGTTGAACTCGTTATTTTTGTGGTTGAAGGCACACATTGGAATGACGACGACGAAATGGTCGCCAACAAACTCAAAGATTGCAAAAGCCCAGTTCTGTTAGTGATTAATAAAATTGACAACGTCACCGACAAAACACAATTATTACCGCATATTCAAGCGATAAGCCAAAAAATTAACTTCCTTGATGTTGTGCCAATTAGCGCTGAAAAAGGAGAAGGTGTAGATATTATAAAAGATATCGTCAAAAAACACTTACCAGAAGGTGAACACCATTTCCCTGAAGATTATATTACCGACCGCTCGCAACGTTTTATGGCATCGGAAATCATCCGCGAAAAACTTATGCGCTTTTTGGGTGACGAATTACCTTACTCGGTAACTGTCGAAATTGAACAATTCAAAGTTGATGAACGTAACGGAATGTATCGAATTAACGGATTAATCTTAGTTGAACGTGAAGGACAAAAGAAAATGGTCATCGGCAACAAAGGTGAAAAAATCAAAAAAATTGGTATTGAAGCGCGCAAAGACATGCAATCATTTTTCGACAACAAAGTCCATCTAGAGCTTTGGGTAAAAGTCAAAGCAGGCTGGGCTGATGATGAACGAGCGTTGCGGAGTTTGGGTTATAGTGATGATTAAAGATCTTACTTGATTTTAGTTATTCATCAGGCATAAATATGCCTGATTTTTTAATTTTATTTCCCTCTTTTCGATGTTGTAAACAAAAGACTTAAGAATATTTATTTATCGCATTGAAAACTTTTCATATAATCTTTATGCGAGTATTTATCTAGATAGCCCCTAATTTAGCTCAATCCTACTTTTACAAAACGATGTGTTAGCCTAATATCCTTACAGCACTGAATGTATTTATTCTGGTAATTGATGAGAATATCAAGCCACAGGCGAACACCTATTTATTATAATGTGTAATAGCCATCGTATTAATCAAAATACCCGAAACTAGTAAATCCTACAAATTATGAATAATAACAATTCACTAAAAGTTTTTATGGGACGTTGCTGTTGGAGTTCATTATTTTTCGAACATATAATTAAAATTTTATTGCTTATAATAGTTTTATAATAATAGTAAAATAGTTAAAATAAAAGACCATAATAATTATAGTGTTATAAGGAGTAGTGATGAAATGTACTTGTGTAAATAAAGAATGTAGTAAAGAATTTGATGCAGATCCAGATATTAAGTGTCCACACTGCCATAAAACGCAAAAAATTAACGAAAGTCTTATAGGTCGTTTAGTTTTTGTCTGTTTAGCTGGTATAGGAGGATATCAAGTCAACAATTTGATATCTCCTAATATTGAGAACAGGTATCCAACAAAGGTTGAATATAGCATCATAAATATATGTTTGAATGATAATAAATTGATACATAGTGATTATTATAAAAAAAAATTTAGCAAATGTGTTTCTGCACTTGAACAAACTAGAGCTGAAATTGATTACTCTAACTATCAAAAGAACCCAGATAGATTTAACAAAAAATTTAAGCATTTTTTTAAACAATGAATAAAATAAAAACTAATACAGAATATGAAAAGCTTATATGTGAGTTTGAAAAATATTTAGATTTATGTCAATGGACATTACGTAATTTTTTTGATGAATTCTATGATAATTCAATTCATATAAGTGGCGAAAGGTTAAATCCAGAAGAAATCAAGCAAAAGTATGACGCTTTTAGAAAAGCCAAATCAAGAAATAAAATTAATATATACGATTTAAAAGAGTATATCAAATTTATGCAAAATCATGATGTCATAAAAAAGAAAGGATATGTTTATGCTAATTACATTCCTTTAGGTGATGACATTAAACCAAGCACGAAGAAAATGTTTGAAGAATTGTCTAAAGAATATACTAATAAGGTTATGAGTGAATTAGATTAAAACTATTGCAACAAAAAAATATATGTCGCAATAGTTTTATTTCAATTATTATTTTTTCGGTGGGTTATTATCTCGTCCACCACCAGATGGGTTACCTGTTTTACTTGGCCAACCGGCTGAATTTGACATATTAATTCTCCTTATAGTATTTGTTAATAAAACCATGATTTCATGGTGTTTATATATTAAATGATTCTTATGTGACCAAATGTGACATTTGGTTTAAAAAACAACCATAGAACTCTTTTTTTAATTATTTTTGTTAGTGGCTGTTGATCTTTGCTGTACACAAATCACTCAACAATACATTGGCAGCCACATTAACATAAATGCCAGTGATACCATACTGGCATAATTCCTTTCTAACTTATC
>NZ_JBIDFF010000008.1:0-101374 GCF_046635645.1 Gilliamella sp. BG2 | reverse complement strand
AGAAGTGAAACGCCGTAGTGCCGATGGTAGTGTGGGTATTACCCATGTGAGAGTAGGGTGCCGCCAGACTTTTAAATTTAATATATACATACCAAATACGGTGGAGCGGTAGTTCAGTTGGTTAGAATACCTGCCTGTCACGCAGGGGGTCGCGGGTTCGAGCCCCGTCCGTTCCGCCACCTTATTTAGGGGCGTAGTTCAATTGGTAGAGCACCGGTCTCCAAAACCGGGTGTTGGGAGTTCGAGACTCTCCGCCCCTGCCAAAAAAATAATTGTTCTGTTTTAAATTTAATCATTTAGTCATTTTTGATAGAACAAATAAAAGAATTCTATTTACAGATTAACTTAGTCAATTATAATTCCTGCCCAGATACTTTTACAACCTAGAGGATAGAACATGGCTGAGAGTTTTGTAAGTCAACAACGTTTTTTTGATAATAAGAATTATCCAAGAGGATTTTCTCGTCACGGAGACTTTACTATTAAAGAAGCTCTTATTTTGGAAAAACATGGGTGTGCTTTTAAAGATCTTGATACAGAAGTTAGAAAACCTACTACAGCAGAAGAAAAATCATTTGTTGCCGTTTGTAAAGGTAAAAAGGAACCATCAACTGATTTCGAAAAAACTTGGCTAAAATATCTTTCTCGTATAAATAAGCCTAAACGCTTTCATACATTATCCGGCGGGAAGCCTCAAGTTGATACAACTGATGATTTTGTCGATAGTGACGACTAATTCTTTTAACCGATATTTTTGTGTAATTGAATTAATAATCGATCCATAGAACGATAACTTAATGCTTCTGAAATATGTTTTCGTTCTATATTTTCTGACGAATCTAAATCTGCAATTGTACGCGATACTTTTAATATACGATGCCACGCCCTAGCAGAGAGTCCTAATTTAATCAATGCTTGTTCTAAATATTCATTATTTTCATCTGATAATTTACAATAACATTGTATTTCATTTGCACTTAACTGACTATTTAATTTATTGTTTCTTTTAAACTGAATATTTCTTGCTTGTAAAACTCGCTGTTTTACCGTTTCGGTTGATTCATCGGAAGTCTTTTTTTGACTTAAGGTGCCTTTAGGCAATAAAGGTACTTCAATAGAAATATCAAATCTATCGAGAAATGGTCCTGAAAGTCGATTTAGATAGCGAATTGTTTGCTGGGGTGTTGTTCTATTGTGTGTTCCTTGATAATGTCCTGTAGGGCTTGGATTCATTGCTGCTATTAATTGAAACTTAGCAGGAAATTTTATTTTTGCGTTTGCTCTCGAAATGATAATTTCACCTGACTCAATTGGTTCTCTAAGAGCGTCTAATACTTTTCGGTTAAATTCTGGTAATTCATCTAAAAATAAAACCCCATTATGTGCTAGTGATATTTCTCCTGGTTTAGGTATTGTTCCTCCGCCAACCAATGCTGCTGCTGATGCGCTATGGTGAGGTGATCTAAACGGCCTCTTACGCCAGTTTTTAATTGATCCATTTGGACTAACTAGACTAGTTATTGCCGCACTTTCAAGTGCTTCTTGATCAGATAATTGAGGTAACAGGGAAGTCAAACGAGTTGCTAACATAGTTTTACCTGTTCCAGGAGGTCCAATTAATAGTAAATTGTGACCTCCTGCGGCTGCAATTTCTAATGCTCTTTTGGCTTGTTCCTGTCCGATTATATCTTGTAGGCTTGATAAATTATTATCAATATCTTTGTATTCACGATATTGGACTGCTGGCAAGTCAATTTCGTTATATAAATATTGGCATAACTCTAATAAGTTATTGGTGATTAAAGTATTGTTTTGGTGAATTAAAGAAATTTCAGATTGATTTTCTGCTGAAATAATTAGTGTGCGATTTTTCTTTTTAGAAGAAATAGCTGCCGGAATTGCTCCTTTTACTGCTCTAATATTACCTGAAAGAGCTAATTCTCCCAAAAATTCATAATGTAATAGATTATCTGTTGGAATTTGCTCTGTAGCGGCAAGAATAGCGATAGCTATTGGTAAATCAAAGCGACTTCCTTCTTTTGGAAGATCTGCAGGAGATAAGTTAACAGTTATTTTTTTTGAAGGAAAAGTAAAACCACTATTAATAATAGCACTTCTAACTCGATCTTTAGCTTCTTTAACCGTTGCTTCAGGCAGACCAACTAAAACAAAACCAGGTAACCCGTTACTAATATGAACTTCAACGTTTATCAACGGTGCTTGTATTCCAATAGATGCTCGAGTATAAATAATTGCAAGTGACATAGTTTTTAATTATCAACATATTGAATTGTACTATTATAGTATTAGAAATAGTTAACTGATTATTAAAGTCATTTTTATTAATGGGATATGTCACGCAATAAATAATCTAATTTTGCAATAATCTTAATTTTTTTTGTTTAAAGTTAATTTTGAAATAAATAATGATATAAAAAATAAACAAGTATTACTTAATACAATTGATGGCCCTGTTGGTGTGTCGTAAATAAAAGAAAATATTAGTCCTGTAATCACTGATAACATACCAATTATTATAGCAATTATTGCCATTGCCTCGGGAGTTTTTGAATAATATTTGGCTGTTGCGGCAGGGATGATAAGTAAAGATGTAATAATCAGAGCTCCAACAAATTTCATTGATAGACCTATTGTTAGCGCCAACAGTAGAGTTAAAAGCAATTTTGTTATTTGAACATTAATACCGTGACTAAAAGCTAACTCTTCACTTACAGTAATAAATAAAATGTCATTCCATCGCCAAAGCAATAAGGCACCAATAAATGCTACACAAGTAGTAATTTGATAAAGATCAGAATATGTTACTGATAATAGATCACCAAATAAGTATCCCATTAGATCGATTCGGATATTATTCATTAAACTAATTACAACTAAACCAAGAGATAATGCACTATGAGCTAAAATACCAAGTAAACTATCAATTGGAAGTTGTTTTTGAGCTTCTAACCAAAGTAATCCTAAGGCCAGTAAAAGAGTTACACAAATGACTGCATAAAATAAATTGATATTCAGTAAAAAACCAAAAGCGATACCAAGTAAAGCAGCATGGGATAGGGTATCACCAAAATAAGACATTTTACGCCAAACAACGAAAGTACCTAAGGGACCAGTTATGCTTGTTAAGCATAAACCAGCTAATAAAGAAGGTAATAGTAACTCAATCATTATTTTTTTTTCCATAACTAGACATAGCAATTTGCTTATGTTGATCAATAGTAGAAGTGCAGCAATCATGTTGATGATTATGATGATGTTTATAAACAGCGATTTGTGAAGCCCCATGTCGTCCAAAGAGAGAAATAAACTCAGGATCATTAGATACAATAGCAGGTGTGCCTGAACAACAAATATGATGATTTAAACAAATTACTTCATCTGTTTTTGCCATAACTAAATGAAGATCATGAGAAACCATTAATACACCGCAATTAAACTGTTTTTTTGCATCAGCGATTAGATCATATAATAATACTTGACCATTAACATCCACGCCTTGAGTTGGTTCATCAAGAATCAATAATTGAGGTTGCTTTGCTAAGGCTTGAGCTAATAATACGCGTTGCAATTCCCCACCTGATAATTGATGCATAGATTTATTAATCAAATATTCAGCTTTTACCATTGATAACGTATTAAAAATCTTTTCGGTATTTAATTGTTTATTTAAGTGCATAAAACGTTTAACAGTAATAGGCAGAGTGGTATTTAAATTAATTGATTGTGGTACATAACCAATTGTTAAATTGGTTGAACGCTTAATTGTCCCTGAAGTAAATGGAATTAAACCTAAAATGACTTTTACTAGAGTTGATTTACCTGCACCATTAGGACCAAGTAATGTAATAATTTGATTAAGATGTATTGCTAACGAAACGTCATATAATATTTTTTGATGGTCAATTTCTACTGAAACACTATCAAGAGAAATTAGTGGTGTCATATCGATAAGAGCCCTTGCCTACAATAATGTTATGTTATATTATAACAATTAATGTTTTTATTCTATCATACTTTTAAATATAGGATATATGGTGTGAAAAAATATATTGCACAAAATAGTAAACAATTAATCTGTTCTTTAATGATATTTTGTTCATTAATATTTATGCAAACTATCACTAACATAGCTAATGCGACAGTTATTTCATCTGTAAAGCCCATTGGGTTTATTACTGAAGCCATTGCTTCAGGAGTAACTGATAATGATATTTTACTTCCTGATAACGCATCTCCACACACTTATTATTTAAAGCCCTCTGATTTAGCAAAACTTAAATCAGCCGAACTTGTGGTTTGGGTCGGTGAAGATATGGAAGCTTTTATGCCAACAATTTTAAAAAATATAGATAAGCAAAAGCAAATTGAATTAATGGCTGTACCAGAAATCAAATCGTTACTTAGAACCAGTCATGATGATCACGAAGATGATCATTCTCATGATGAGGTCAATCAAGATCACCATGGTGAATATGATGAGCATATTTGGCTTTCACCTAAAATTGCTAAAATTATCGCACAATCAATTCATGATAGACTTGTTACGCTTTATCCAGATAAAAGTATATTAATTGATGAAAATTTAAACGAATTCATTATTAAACTCACAGAAACAGAACAAAACATTGCAAAAAAACTAATTACCGTACAAAATAGAGGGTATTTTGTGTTTCATGATGCTTATGGGTATTTTGAGGCACAGTTCGGATTAAAAAAACTAGGCAGTTTTACTATAAATCCAGCAGTTCAGCCCGGTGTTCAAAAAGTTTATGCTATTCAACAGGAGCTCAAAGAGCACCAAGCAGTATGTGTATTTCGTGAGCCACAGTTTAGCCCTGCAGTTATTGAAAAATTAGTGAGTGGAACAGATGTTCGAATTGGAGAATTGAATCCATTAGGAACGAGTATAACACCTTCAAAAGGTGCATATTTACAATTTTTAACAAATTTAACACAGCAACTGTTGGATTGTTTAGATAAAAATTAGTTTTAGTAATAAATAGTTAAGGTTAATTTTGGCAAGAAAAATAAAATCCTTCAGTATTGAAAAAAATAATTTTAAAATTCCCTATTTTTCAATATTGGGCGTTCTTTTTATTGTTATTTTATTTACTGCTCTGTGGCGTCCGCTCAATTTGGATCGAACAATTTATGTTCCTTTAACTCCTCAAGTTGAAACTACTGTAAATGATAATTCCAGCTCTATTGATGGTGATGGAAAAGTCGAGATAGTAAATGGGAAAATGGCTACCGTTGCTGAATCATCTGATGTTCCTGAAGATGAAATTGTTAAAGATGAATTAGATGATATCGTTGATGGTAAAGATAATGCAGTACAATATACTATTGTTCGTGGCGATACTTTGCATGATATTCTAATTCGTTATAATGTTAATAAAAATGATATCTATCAATTAACAACAAAATTTAAGCAACTTGCAAATCTACGAATTGGTCAACAAATTAGTTGGACAACTGATGATAATCATAATTTGCAAACTTTTAGTTGGACAATATCAAGCAATAATATTCGAATCTATGAAAAATCGGGTGATAAATTTATAGAAAGTTCTGAAACTGCTGAAGTCATCCCACAAAATATTGTTATAAAAGGTGACATTAAATCTAGTTTTGTTGCCGATGCTCGAAAAAGTGGGTTAACTAGTAATGAAATAGGTATTATTACTCGCGCTTTACAGTGGCGCTTAGATTTTCGTCGATTACAAGTTGGTGATAAATTTTCAGTTGCTCTAACACGGGAAATGCATGGTAAAAGCTTATCTAATAGTCAGTTGTTAGGTATTCGAATTAAAAATGGAAATAAGGATTATTATGCTATTTTAGCTGATGATGGTAAATATTATGATATTAATGGTAACAGCTTATCGCAGAGTTTTTTCCGTTATCCTTTAGCGAAAAAAGCACGTGTTTCTTCTGGATTTAATCCACGTCGTTTACACCCTGTTACAGGACAAATAGCCCCTCATAATGGGGTTGATTTTGCTGTATCACGTGGTACTCCTGTATTATCCGTTGGTAATGGTGAAGTAGTAATTGCAAAATATAGTGGTTCAGCGGGTAACTATATTGCTATTCGGCATGGTCGTCAGTATATGACAACTTATATGCACTTGGATAAAATTTTAGTTAAACCAGGTCAACAAGTTAAGCAAGGCGATAAAATCGGCCTATCGGGAAATACAGGGCGTTCTACTGGACCTCATCTTCATTTTGAATTACATATTAATAACAAGCCAGTTAATCCATTAACAGCAAGTTTACCTATTTCAGAAGGATTAACAGGTAAGTCGAGAAAGGCATTCTTTTCAAAAGTTAAAAGTATTAGCTCTCAACTAAACTTTTAAGTTTATATATTTGTTTTTATATTTAAACCTTTACTTACCTGGCCTTTTTAAAAAAGGTGGTCAAGGTGCCCTTAAAAATTATGTTATCATAAGCTAATTATTATTTAATAATAAATGTTAGGTGCAGTTTGAAAACATCAGCTAAAACAGAAAAAAAACGCTCTTCTAAAAAGGCCAGAAAAAATAAAAAGACTACACTTTGGCGACGATTTTTGACACTACTATTTAAGTTGTTTCTTGTCTTTGCTGCAGTGGCTATTATTTATGGTGTTTATCTTGATCAACAAATTAAAGAACGGATTGATGGAAATGTATGGGAGTTACCGGCTGCAGTTTATGGACAAATTATTGATCTTGAACCAGATAGTGAATATAGTCTAAATGATGTGGTAACAATATTAGTTGGTGCGCAATATCGTCAACAAGATACCAAAGCTACTCGTCCAGGCGAATTTATTGTAAGAAATGATGCGGTTGAAATTTATCGTCGACCTTTTACTTTTCCTGATGGTGAAGAGCAAGCTTTTAGAGTTAGAATAACTTTTTATGAAAATCGTATTGATCGTATTACTAATATAGATTCAGGTCGTGATTTTGGATTGCTTAAGATTGATCCTAAATTAATTACTATGATGCATTCTCCAAATGGAGAACAACGGCTGTTTGTTCCATTAAAAGAGTTTCCTGATTCATTATTACAAACATTAGTCGCAACGGAAGATAAACGTTTTTATGATCATCATGGCGTAAGTTTATATTCTATTGGTCGTGCGATTTTTGTTAATTTAACAACAGGTCGTACTGAAGGTGGAAGTACATTAACTCAGCAAACAGTCAAAAACCTTTTTTTAACTAACGAACGTAGTTTAAGTCGCAAAATACGTGAAGCTTATATGGCTCTTATTTTGGATGGACGCTATAGCAAAGAACGTATTTTAGAGCTTTATTTAAACGAAGTTTATTTTGGGCAAGCGGGTAGTGAAGAGATCCATGGTTTTCCATTAGCAAGTCTTTACTATTTTGGTCGCCCAGTTAATGAACTGACATTAGATCAGCAAGCGGTACTTGTTGGCATGGTAAAAGGAGCTTCATTATATAATCCTTGGACACAACCTCAACAAGTTATTGAACGTCGTAATGTTGTTTTAAAACTTGCTCAGCAGCAAGGTATTATTGATGATGAGTTGTATAATTTATTAAGTCAGCGCCCACTATCAGTTTTGCCCAAAGGTGGTGTAATTTCGCCACAACCAGCATTTATGCAAGTTGTGCGTAGTGAACTTAGAAAACAATTAGGCGATAAGGCAGAACATCTGTCTGGTATGAAGATTTTTACTACCTTTGATCCTATAGCTCAATCAGCTGCAGAGCAAGCGGTAACTAACGTAATTGAGAAACTGCGAAAATCAACTAATAAAGAATTACAAACAGCAATGGTTATAGTTAGCCGAGAAACTGGAGAAATTCGCTCTATCATTGGTAGTGCTGAACCTCGTTATCCAGGATATAATCGTGCTTGGTTAACTCAGCGAGCAATTGGTTCATTAGCTAAACCGTCAACTTATTTAACTGCACTAGGGCAACCCGACCATTACCAACTTAATACTTGGCTTGATGATAAACCTTTATCAATAAAGCTTGATGGTAATGGTTATTGGGAACCGAAAAACTATGATCGTAAATTTCGTGATCGTGTTATGTTAGTAGATGCTTTAGCACTTTCGCTTAATGTGCCAACAGTTAATCTAGGAATGGCATTAGGGCTTGATGCAACAAGGAATACTTTACAATCATTAGGTGTATCAACAGACCGTATATCTAATTTACCATCAAGATTACTAGGTGCTTTAGAATTAACACCGTTAGAAACGGCGCAGATGTTTCAAACGATAGCTAATAATGGTCAACGATCTCCACTTTCTATTTTAAGATATGTATTGACCGATAAAGGTGAGCTAGTTTATCAAAGCTACCCACAACAGCTTCAGGCTGTATCTCAACAATCGGCTTATTTAACCACTTATGCTATGCAACAAGTTGTTAACACGGGGACATCTCGTTCATTAAAAGCTAAATATGGTTCATTTAATTTAGCAGCTAAGACAGGAACAAGTAATGATTCTCGTGATAGTTGGTTTACAGGGATAGATGGTAAAAATGTTGCTGTTGTTTGGATTGGTTTAGATGATCATTCTCCAATGAAATTAACAGGAGCAACTGGCGCCTTAAAAATTTATAGTGAATATTTACAAAATAATCCACCAAAGAAATTAGTATTGCCACTACCTCAAAATATTTTTATGGTACCTATTGATAGTGATGGACAGTGGCAATGTGATGGAAGTGGTATTCGCTCTTTACCAGTATGGACAATTAACCCTCATAGCTTATGCTCAGCGAATAACCAGCCTAGGTCCGTTCAGCAGGCACCAACTTGGGTTACTGACCTATTAAATAACTAAATGGAAATTATATGCCTGAATTACCAGAAGTTGAGACAAGTCGTCGAGGTATTTTGCCGTATTTGAAAGGACAGATTATCGATAAAATTATTGTTCGACAACCTAAATTACGTTGGTCCGTTGATAAGGCTATAAGTAATGTGCACGGGCAAGTTATTTTAGATATAAAACGTCGTGCAAAATATTTATTATTACAGTTACCCAACAATTGGATCGTAATTCATCTAGGAATGTCTGGAAGTTTACGTATTTTAAAAAATCCACAAAAAGCAGAAAAGCATGATCATATTGATTTAGTTTTAGAAAACGGCGTTACTCTACGTTATACCGATCCTAGGCGTTTTGGATCTTGGCTTTGGGCAAATTCGCTAGACGAAATATCTCAATTACAACATTTGGGACCAGAGCCTTTAAGTGACGAATTTTCAGCTGAATATTTATTTGAAAAAGCAAGGAGTCGAAAAATTCCCATAAAAAGTTGGATTATGGATAACCATATTGTGGTTGGGGTTGGTAATATTTATGCTTCTGAATCGTTATTTATGGCAAAAATCAACCCTACTCGAAAAGTAAACTCCTTACAATTAAATGAATTTGAAAGGCTTGTAGCTGCTATTAAGCAAGTTCTTACTAAATCAATTAAACAAGGAGGAACAACACTCAAGGATTTCCTGCAGTCTAATGGTAAACCTGGATATTTTGCACAGGAGTTACAAGTTTATGGACGCGAAGGTGAACAATGTCTGATTTGTGGTACAGAAATAAAATCACAAAAAATTGGACAGCGTAATACTTTTTATTGTGAATTTTGTCAAAAATAGAAATACTTATTAAGCCAAAATTATCACTTTTGGCTATTTGTCAAATGGCTTTAACATTTTTAATACATCCCTTCTACCGCTTATATAAAAATATCTTATGAAACTCTTTAATCCTTACCTAAATAGGATTAGTATAAGCAATTAGATTTAGAATAATTATTTTTAATATCACTTTGATTATTATATATAATCAAACAATTAAATGATAAAAATCTTTTTATTTTAAAGGCTATAGACTTGTGACTAGATATCGACTATCTTTCTCAGGGTATAATTGTTAATGGTTTGTAAAGCTTAATATATGGAATTAATTAGAGACAGCATATGAATTCCTAAAAGCTTGGTTTTCTGTTTTTTATGATTTTATATTTTATTCAACTCTGTGTATCTTATTTTTATTAAGGAATTTAAGATGATCAAATTCGCCTCCCGCTTTTTGGCAACTTGTTTTATTTTACTTTTTACCTCAATGGCTAATTCTGAAGTTAGAATTATTATTACTGATGGAGTGAGCTCAGCTAAACCTATAGCTGTTGCCCCATTTAAATGGACAGGTGGTGGAGAACCGCCACAAGCCATTGAAGAAATTATTGCTTCTGATTTGCGTAACAGTGGTAAGTTCAATCCTATTGACGTTAATCAAATGCCTCAGAAACCGACAACAGCTTCAGAGGTTACTCCAACTGTATGGAACAAAGTTGGTGTTTCAGCTGTTGTTGTTGGCTCAATACAACCTGATGCGTCAGGAAAATATCTTATAAATTATCAATTAGTCGATACAGTTAATCGACCAGGTACAGTTTTAGCTCAAAATCAATTCTCTATTGAAAAGCGTTGGGTTCGTTATGCAGCTCATACTGCAAGTGATGAAATCTTTGAATCACTAACTGGTATTAAGGGAGCATTTAGAACACGAATTGCTTATGTTGTAAAAATGACTAAAGGGCCGTTTTCGCACGAATTAAGAGTGTCTGATTATGATGGTTATGATCAAATTACTGTTCATCGTTCTAAGGAACCATTAATGTCTCCTACTTGGTCACCAGATGGGAAAAAAATAGCTTATGTAACTTTTGAAGGGGGGCATTCTTCATTAGTGTTAAAAACTTTGGATAGTGGTGCTGTACAAACAATTGCATCTTTTCCTCAGCATAATGGGGCGCCGGCATTTTCTCCGGATGGTAGTAAATTAGCATTTGCTCTATCTAAAGGCGGTAGCTTAAATTTATATATGATGACATTAAGTAACAAACAAATTACTCAAATTACTTCTAGCCGTAGTAATAATACAGAACCATCTTGGATGCCGGACAATCAAACTATTGTTTACACTTCTGATCAAGCAGGTCGCCCGCAGTTATATAGTATTAATATAAATACAGGTGAATCGCAGAGGGTGACTTGGGATAATACGCAAAATCAGAATGCCAGAGTGTCACCTGATGGTTCGTTTATTGCAATGATATCAAGCAATAATGGCGAACAACATATAACTCGATATGATATGGATACAAAAACCTATCAACGTTTAACTGATACTTTTTTAGATGAAACGCCAAGTATTGCACCAAATGGTACAATGATCATTTATAGTTCATCTCAAGGGTTAGGTACAATTTTGAACCTTGTTTCTACAGATGGTAATTTTAAGGCAAGGTTACCAGCTACTGATGGGCAAGTAAAATTCCCTGCATGGTCACCATATTTATAAAGACAGCTTAAAAAAACAACTACATTGCAATTATTAAAATTGTGTAAAGTTTAAGGTCGTTATAATATATTACTCTAATCTTTTAGTCCCATAACGGGCGTTACTTAAAAGTTGGTTAGATATATAAATAGAATTTATTCAAACAACAGGAGTTTATACAATGCAATTTTCTAAATTTCTTAAAGTAGCAGCGGTTGCTTTACCATTAATCGCTGTAACTGCTTGCTCATCTAATAGCAGCCAAACCGTTAGTGGTAATTTAAATGGTGCTTTATCAAAAGAAGCCTTAGAGCAACTTCAAAAATTACAACAAATTAATACAGTTTATTTTGACTTTGATAAATATAATGTTAGATCTGAATATGCAACATTATTAAATGCACATGCTGAATTTATTCGTACAAGTAACATAAAAGTTGTTATTGAAGGTCATGCTGATGAACGCGGTACTCCAGAATATAATATCGCATTAGGTGAACGTCGTGCTGCTGCAGTTAAATCATATTTACAAGGTAACGGTGCTTCTGCAAGTCAAATGGAAATCGTTTCTTATGGTAAAGAAAAACCTGCTGTGTTAGGTCATGATGAAGAAGCGTATGCTAAAAATCGTCGTGCAGTAGTAACCTATGTAGGATACTAATAACATCTTATAGCGGCTGATTATTCAGCCGTTTTTAATTTTAAGTTTACACTGAGTCTTATATAATATGCATAAAAAAATACTCACATTACTTTTATTCCTTTTATTTACTGGTTGTGCAGCAAGTAGTTCCGACATTGATCAAACGGTTCAAGCACAAGGACAGCTATTGATTGAAAACCAACAAAAAATTAGCGATTTGCAAGCAGATGTAGATACTCTTCGTGGTCAGTTAGAAGAGACAAAATATCAACTTAATCAGATAATTGAACGCCAGAAAATGATTCTTCAACAAATGACTAATAGTTCAGGATTTTCTTCAAATACCGATTTTGATTTACAAGGAGAAGGATATAGTTCAAAAACATCTTCAGATCCTACTTTGTCCAAATCTTCATCAGATTTATCTGGATGGGTAACTACTGGCGATGATAAAGCGGATTATAATTTTATAATCCGATTTGTTAATGAAGGCAAGCAAAATAACGAGGTTATTGATGCCTTTAAAAAACATCTGAAATCTTATCCAAAGTCTAGTTATCGAGCTAATGTTAACTATTGGCTAGGTCAGCTTTTATATAAACAAAGTAAAAAAAATGATGCTTCATTTTATTATGCTACTGTAGTAAAAGATTTTCCGTCTTCTTCCAAAGCTGCTGATAGTCTTTATAAAGTGGGGTTAATTTTACTTGATAAAGGAGATACCAAAAAAGCTAAAACTGTTTTTCAACAAGTAGTGAATAAATACCCAAAAGATAAGAATGCGGTAGTGCTTGCTAATAAAAAGTTAGCGTCACTAAAATAAAATGTATAAATAATCAGCGATTAGAAAAATGTAGCAATAAAGTGGTTGCGTAGTAATACAATTGTAAGTATTATAGCACCCCGAAATTACTTATCGTTTCAGCTGTTAAGCGCACAGCCATTTTTAACAAATGGGTCGTTAGCTCAGTCGGTAGAGCAGCGGACTTTTAATCCGTTGGTCGAGCGTTCGAATCGCTCACGACCCACCATTATTGACCTTTAAAATTTAACCGATAAATTTTTTCCAATTAAAGCAAGCAATAAGTTTTATAAGTTTTTGGGGAAAATGGTCTTAGCAAAATATTGATAGATATTTTACAATAACTTCCTTTTTATATTGAATTAATAATATCAGCTGCGCCTAAATAAGAAAGAACTCTCTTTAGGTTTTATACTCCTATCTTTTGAATCGCTAATTACTTGCTGATTCTAAATAAATACATTTAATAGTATAAAAACTTTTGCTTAACACATCATATTTTATAAGAGTGCTGGGCTAAATTGGGATTTATCGGAATAAATGCCTGTATAACTATCCCCTAAAATAGTACAGCAAAAAAGTAGAAAATTCTCAATGATAAAAGTAAAAGGGGTGATCCTCGCCAAAATATTAGACAGTGCCCGCCTCTATCATTTTTTCGTTTTGGTAATATTGTTGTTCATATTGTTCAGGTGATACCCAGCCATTGGCTGAATGACGGCGTATCCGATTATAATAGATTTCAATATATTCAAATAGTGCTTTATTAGCCTGCTTCCTCGTTTTGTAGTAACAGTCATGAATAATATGTGTTTTGGTATGTCCACACTTTTTAGTACCAAAAAGATAAGGTCATCGATTTCTTTTGTATTCAATCGGCGACTGGTAATTTAATGTTGAATGAATTCGATTATAATTAAACCAATCCACATAGTGATTAAATTCCAATTTAAGTTGCGCCAGTGAATCAAAAATAGTATTTGACACAAATTCTGTTTTCACTGCTTTGAATGTGCTTTCTGCAATTGCGTTATCATAGGGGCAGCCTTTGCGACTTAACGACCGTTTAATTCCAAATGCTGTTAAACATTCATCAATTAAATGATTATCAAACTCTTTTCCTCTATCAGAATGAAACAACTCAATCGTCTGTAAGTTCATTGGAATTTGACTCATAGCTTGCATGACCAGTGCCGCTGTTTTATGCCTGCCAGCACTTCGCCCCACTATTTCTCGATTACTGATATCAACAATTACACAAAGGTAGTGCCAACGTTGTTTAACCCTTACATAGGTTAAATCGGTCACCAATATCTTTCGTGGTTGACCTATATTAAATTCTCGATTCAGTTCATTCCCCACCAGCGATTCATTGCTTTTTTCTGTATGAATACAATATTTTTTACAGGTGTATTTCGAAACCCAGCCATTTTTCGCCATGATTCGACCTATTCGGCGTCGAGATACGGTTATGCCTTGCTTTCTCATCTCTGCTTGCAAACGCCTTGTACCATAAGCACGATAATTAGTATTAAAAATTTCACCCACTATTTCACTCAGTGATATATCTTGTGATTGCTGCGTTAATTGCCGTTGATAATAGAAACGATTTCGGGTTACATTTAAACATCGACATAATGCACGTAAGCTGTATCGATGCTTATTATGTAAAATTAACTCGATTTTCTTCCCATTATCAACGCCGCTTGCTTTAGGATATCATTCTCCATTAACAAGCAAGGATAGTAACTGAAGAATGATTAGCCATCTATAATAGTGAAAGACTTCATGTTGAATATAAATACGAAAACAAGCAGTATGATTTTCTAAAAATTCTTTGCAAAGATTGAACTACTCAATAAGCGATAATGCGATCTTTATTCGGATTTATTGGTGATTACGCTATAATGGCGCTAATTTTTTAATTAGTAAAGTTAGAATAGCAATGGCGTTAAAAATAACCAATAAATGTATTAATTGTGACATGTGTGAGCCTGAGTGCCCAAATGAGGCAATCTCAATGGGGTTTGATACTTATGAAATTGATCCCAATAAATGTACAGAATGTGTCGGTTATTATGATCATTCGACTTGTCAGCGAGTCTGCCCTATTCAAAATGCCATTATTGCGGATCCTGAACATATTGAAACAAAAGAAGAGTTATTAGTAAAATTTGAGGGGCTTAAGTCTTCTTAACTCAGTTTAATTTAATATCAATTCGAAGTTCTTTTGGAATTTCAAAAGTGATATTTTCTAAAATGCCATCTGTCTCAATAAGCGATGTACAACCTAAGTTTTTTAAATGATCAATCACCTGCTGTACTAAAATCTCAGGCGCAGAAGCTCCTGCTGTTACGCCGATCGTATGTGTGTTTATTAACCACTCTTTTTGGATGTCAGATGCAAAATCAATTAAATAAGCTTGTTTGCTGTTTCGCCTTGCTAGCTCGGCTAGGCGATTTGAATTAGACGAATTTTTAGAACCTACGACTAAAACAATGTCTGCGCGTGATGATAATTGTTTCACTGCTTGCTGGCGATTGGTTGTGGCATAGCAGATATCATTTTTGCGTGGGCTGCGAATATTAGGAAAACGTTTTTTTAAAGCATCTATAATTTGAGCCGTATCATCAACGGATAACGTTGTTTGAGTGGTAAAGCAAAGATTATTTTCGTTTTTTACCTGTAGCTTTTTTACATCATCAATTGATTCGATTAAATAAATACCACCTTCGGGATTGCTATATTGTCCCATTGTACCATCTACTTCAATATGCCCAGCATGGCCAATTAAAATAACTTCTTCACCACGATAACTCGATCTAGCCACTTCCATATGTACTTTGGTTACAAGTGGGCAAGTGGCATCAAAAACACGGAGTTTATGTTGTTTGGCTTCCTCACGGATAGCTTTAGACACCCCATGCGCTGAAAAGATAAGAATTGAGTTATCGGGTACTTCGCTAATATCTTCAATGAAAATTGCCCCTAATTCTTTTAGGCGATTAACGACATAGCGATTGTGTACTACTTCGTGACGGACATAAACTGGTGCGCCAAACAATTCTAGTGCGCGTTCAACAATTGTGATAGCACGATCAACACCAGCGCAAAAACCGCGAGGATTGGCCAAAATAATTTGCATACTATACAGTCTTCTTTGGTTTTTTATAATTACTGAAAATAAATAGTCCAATACCAACGCAGATTGCACAGTCAGCAATATTAAAAGTTGGATAGTGCCAGTCACCAAAATTGACATCTAAAAAGTCAATCACAAATCCATGATAAAGACGATCAAATAAATTACCTAATGCACCGCCTAAAATCATTGATAACGACAAGTTCTCTAATTTTTGTTGGCGAGTGTTGCGGTATAACATACGTACTATCACGGCACTGATAATTAAAGCGATAGCAGCAAGCATCATACGTTGCCCTTCAAAAATGCTAAAGGCAGCGCCAATATTGCGTACATAAGTGATAGAGAAGAATGGCAAAAAATTCACTGATTCAAATAGCGAGAAATTATTTATAATCCAAAATTTACTTGCGATATCAATGATAAAAACAATGATTGCAAATAATAACCAGTAAAGTCCATTATCTTTTTTCATATAGTTTGTGCTCATTATTATGTTTCCGCCGACAATCGTCGGCGCAAAAGGTACTAGATTGCTTAAGGGATTGGCATAGCTCCATTTAATTTACTAAATAGGTTGCTATGCGAAATGCCTTACCTCGCCTTTGCCGTGAATGTTTTCTTCACAACGCTTACATAAATGTGATGTTGGCTCATTATCGATGGTATAGTGCCAGCAACGAGGGCATTTATCACCTTGTGCTTTAGCAAGTTCAATTTTTAGTCCTTGAATATCGCTTTGCACTGCATTTTCAGGTGCTTCTTGTAATGGTTTTACGCTAGCTTGTGATGTTAGTAATACAAAGCGTAATTCGTTTTCTAATTTAGCTAATGTTGCTGCAATATCTTTATCAGCATAAAGCGTAACAGCAGCTTCAAGTGCACCACCAATCACTTTATCATTACGACCTTGTTCAAGCACTTTATTCACTTCGCTACGAATGGCTAAAATCTGAGCCCAATATTCGCTATTTAATGCTTCGCTTTCTGGCAATGTAAATAGTGCTGTATACCACTCATCTTCAAAAACAAATTCTTGTTTATCAGCCATTGGCAGATATTGCCAAATTTCATCAGCAGTGAATGATAAAATAGGTGCAATCCAACGAACCATTGCTTGCGCAATATGATATAAAGCAGTTTGGCAACTGTGACGGGCAATACTATCACTTTTTGCTGTGTATTGGCGATCTTTAATAATATCTAAATAGAATGATCCCATTTCGATTGAGCAAAATTGCATAATACGTTGTACAACTTTATGGAAATCGTAATTTTCATAAGCCTGAATAATTTGTTCTTGTGCTTCTTTTGCCATACTAACTGCCCAGCGATCAAGAACAACCATATCTTCTGGTTTTACCATATCTTTAGTTGGATCAAATCCATTTAAATTCGCCAGTAAAAAACGTGCGGTATTACGAATACGGCGATAACTATCGGCAGCCCGTTTGATAATTTCTTCCGAATAACTCATTTCGCCTGAATAATCGGTCGATGCAATCCATAGGCGTAAAATATCAGCCCCAAGTTTGTTCATCACTTCTTGTGGTGTCACAATATTACCTAGTGACTTAGACATTTTACGGCCTTGACCGTCAACCACAAAACCATGTGTTAATACTTGTTTATAAGGGGCTTTATTATCAATTGCTGTTGATAACATTAATGAAGACATAAACCAACCACGATGTTGATCTGAACCTTCTAAATAAAGTTCTGCATCATGTCCTTCAAATTCAGGGCGTGCACGCACAACAGAAGAGAATGTTGATCCTGAGTCAAACCAAACATCTAACGTATCAGGTACTTTACGATAATCATCAGCATCAGGACCTAAAAGATCTTTAATATCAGCATCCCACCAAGCTTGAATGCCATCTTTTTCAACTAACTGTGCAACTTTTTCAACTAATGCTAGTGTATCAGGATGAAGTTCTTCGGTCTCTTTGTGAACAAACAACGTCATAGGTACACCCCATGTGCGTTGGCGAGAAATACACCAATCAGGGCGATTAGTAACCATAGTTTCAATGCGCGCTTGTCCCCAATCAGGGATCCAACGAACTTGTTTAATTTCTTTTAATGATTGCGTTCGCAGACCTTGTTTATCCATGCTAATAAACCATTGTGGTGTAGCACGATAAATAACCGGTGTTTTATGACGCCAACAACATGGATAGCTATGTTCAATATTTTCAAAGTGTAATAGTGCGTTATGTTCTTTTAACATTTCAACGACAACTTTATTCGCTTTAAAGACAAATAACCCATCGAGACCAGCGCCCGTTCCAGGCAAGTAACAACCATTACCACCAACTGGATTTGCCACTTCAAGACCATATTTTTGACCGACCATAAAGTCTTCTGTACCATGTCCTGGTGCGGTATGCACAGCTCCTGTACCTGCATCAATTGTAACGTGTTCGCCAAGTACAACTGGTTCATCAAAATCAAGGAATGGGTGTTTAAAACGTAACAACTCAAGAGCATTACCTTGGCAGCTACCTAATACTTTCCATTGGTCGATATTGGCACGTTGCATCACAGACTCAACTAAATCAGTTGCTAAAATTAAGCACTCTTTATCATTGATTTGAACAAGTTGATATTCAAAATCGGCATTTAAAGCTATCCCTCGGCTAGCTGGTAATGTCCAAGGCGTGGTTGTCCAGATAACAGCATAAATGGTTAAATCAGTATTGATACCAAATTTATTTGCTACAGCTTGATTATCAACAGCTTTAAATTTCACATCAATTGCTGGCGATGATTTATCATAATATTCAACTTCTGCTTCGGCTAAAGATGACATACAATCGGTACACCAATAAACAGGTTTAGCGCCTTTAACTAAATGACCGTTTTTTATCACTCTACCTAACGCACGGATAATATTCGCTTCGGTATTGTAGTCCATTGTACGGTAAGGGTTTTGCCAATCACCTAGTACGCCCATACGGATAAAATCAGCTTTTTGTAGTTCAACTTGTGAAGCGGCATAATCGCGGCAAATTTGACGAAACTCAGCAGGTGTTACTTTTACACCTGGTTTTCCTACTTGCTCTTCAACTTTTTGTTCAATCGGTAAGCCATGACAATCCCATCCTGGAATATAAGGGGAATTATAACCGCTTAACCCTTTTGATTTGATAATAATATCTTTAAGGATTTTATTAACGGCGTGACCAATATGTAGTTTTCCGTTTGCATAAGGAGGGCCATCATGCAGAATAAAGTTTTTTTTACCTTTTTTGACCAAGCGAATTTTGCGATAAAGTTCTTTATCGTACCAATTTTGTAACATTGCTGGTTCGCGTTTAGCAAGATCACCTCGCATTGGGAATCCAGTTTCCGGTAGATTCAATGTATTTTTATAGTCTGTCATGCTGATTTATTCCAGTTAAATGTGTTGATACTACTTTATTATTGGTTAATTTTGCACTGATCTTTTTCGCAGTGCAAATATCTTGTGTAATTTGTTGTTTTAATTCTGCTAATGAGTCAAATTTTTTCTCATCGCGTATTTTTTTGATGAACGTTATGTCTAAATATTGTCCATATATATTACCCGAAAAGTCAAAAAGATTTACTTCAAGTATTGCGGTTTTTCCATTAATAGTTGGTCTTATCCCAATATTGGCAATACCGTTATAATGCTGATTATTGCAGATATTTTTGACTTTAACAAAATAGACTCCTTGTAGTGCAGGCTTTTTTCGATGTAAGTGAATATTTGCTGTTGGAAATCCCAATTCCCTTGCTAAAGCATTGCCATGAACTACGCGACCTTGAATTGTATAATCACGACCTAATAGACAATGAGCCAATTCAAAATCACTATTCAAAAGTGCTTGGCGAATAGCAGTACTACTTATACGAAAATTATTCCAAACAAATGTTGGTATGCTTTCTACTACAAAATCATGATTTCGCGAATATTGTTGTAGAAGGTTGATATCCCCTTTACGTTCAAATCCGAACCGAAAATCATCACCAATTGTAATGTATTTAGCTTGTAGCTTATTGATCAACCAATCTTGAATAAAATGATCGGCAGACATATTGGCAAAAGTTTGGGTAAATGGAATAGCAATAATATAGTCGATACCTAATTTTTCAATAAAAATAACTTTTTCATGAAATGAAGTTAAACGTGACGGCGCATTATCTTGGGCAAAAAACTCTAGTGGTTGCGGCTCAAATAACATCACAACAGTGGGAAGATTGAGTTTTTTACCTTGTTTAATAATATGGTTAATTAATTGTTGATGTCCTAAATGCACGCCATCAAAATTTCCCAAGGTTAGAACACATTGAGAAAACTGATTTTTTAGATTAGTTATACCACGGATAATCTTCATGAAAACAATGTTATTTATATTAAGTAACCAAGAATTATACCAATCTTTCTTGAAGATGCACGCAATATAAAGTTAGATTTTGTCGCTTTTCTTCAAGCATTTTCACTGTTTGAGATAAAATGCTAAGTGACTCGGTCATACTTTAAACTGTTGTGATTCAAACATACCCATTTATAAAATTAATAATGGTTTAGTGCTCGCAAAAATTCTTGCCTTGTGCTTGGGTTTGTTTTAAACCCGCCTCCGAGGGCAGTTGTTGTTGTAATACTATTGGAGTCTTTAATGCCTCGGGCTTTAACGCAATAATGGGTTGCATCAATAGAAACCGCTACATTAACCGTACCTAGTAGTGTTTGTAGTGCCACTAAAATTTGTTGTGTTAATCTTTCTTGTACTTGAGGACGTTGGGAAAAAAAAGTTACAATTCGATTAATTTTCGATAAACCAATGACTTTATCTTTGGGAATATAAGAAACCGTTGCTTTACCGTCTATTGTGACAAAATGGTGTTCACAGACACTAGTTAGTGTAATATCGCGAACCGTTATCATTTCATCAACTTGCATTTTATTTTCGATTAACGTAATTTTTGGAAAATTTTCGTAATAAAGACCAGAAAAAATCTCATCAACATACATTTTCGACACGCGGTGAGGAGTTTGTGCAAGGCTATCATCAGATAGATCAAGTTCCATTAGCTTCATAATTTCACGAAAATGCGACTCGATTTTTGCTTTACGCTCATTATTATCTATAACTAGACGGCATAATGGTGTTTCAAGATTTTTAGCTGCAAGGGCTTCTTTGACTTTTTGCGCGGCAGGGCTTAATTGTGTCATTTATTACATACTCAAGCGAAAATGAATGCGTTATTATATAACACTCATTGCGCAATATACAGTTGTTTACACATGATTTTATACTGAAACATAGTGTTACCTGAAACTTTTTTACATTATATTGTTGACTTGGTAAGAATATTATTGCCAATTAGGTGTTATACTATCAGCCATTAAATTAAATAATGTTTAGGTAACCATAATGCCAAATAATACACCGATTATTTTAATTGATGGATCATCTTATCTTTATCGTGCTTTTTTTGCTTGTCCACCATTAACCAATGCTAAAGGTGAGCCTACAGGCGCTATTTTTGGTGTGGTTAATATGGTTCGTAGTTTAATTAATCAGTACAATCCTACACATATTGCCGTGGTTTTTGATGCAAAAGGAGGATCATTTCGCAATGAGCTTTATAATGAATATAAAGCCACGCGAGATGAAATGCCTGAAAATCTTCGTCCGCAAATCGAACCTATTCATACTATTTTGAAAGCCATGGGATTACCATTACTTTGTATTGAAGGTGTTGAAGCAGATGATGTAATTGGTACATTAGCAAGACAGGCTGAGAGGGAGAATCTAGAAGTATTAATCAGTACTGGTGATAAAGATATGGCACAGCTAGTGAGCGATAGAATTACATTGATTAATACGATGAATAATACCCAATTAGATTCACAAGGGGTAATAAAGAAATTTGGTGTTCCGCCAGAAAAAATTATTGATTATTTAGCTTTAAGAGGCGATTCGTCTGATAATATTCCTGGCGTACCAGGTATAGGTGAAAAGACAGCACAAAGTTTGTTATCTGAATTTGATGGTGTAGAAGATATTTATAATCGGTTAGACGATATTGAAAAATTGAAGATCCGAGGCGCTAAATCTTTAAAACAGAAATTGATTGATAATCAAAATGATGCCGATCTTTCTTATTTACTTGCAACAATCAAAACTGATGTTAAGTTAGATTTTTCCAATGAACAATTATTGGTAGGTGATATTGATGTTAAGGCTCTAGTTGAATTATTTAATTATTATGGTTTTCATCGTTGGCAAAAAGAATTAATGGCTGGTACTTTTTTAAATCAGCAGAAAAATCAAGTTATAGAAGGTGATGATAATTACTTCATTCAAGAAGAACAAACAACAACACAAAAAAGAGAGACTGATTACCAGTGTATATTAACTGAAAAGCAATTAGATGAATGGATCACAAAATTAACAAATAGCGGACTATTTGCTTTTGATACTGAAACAGATAATGTTGATCACGTGCATGCTAAATTAGTTGGTATATCATTAAGTGTTGAACCTCATCAAGCGGCTTATATTCCACTTTCTCATCAGTATTTAGGTGTTCCTAAGCAATTACCACTAGATGATGTATTAGCTAAATTAAAACCAATATTTGAAAATCCAGAAATCAAAAAAATTGCCCAAAATGCAAAATTTGATTACAGCGTGCTAGCAAATTATGGCATAACCATACAAGGGATTGCGTTTGATACTATGATTGAATCTTATGTATTAAATAGTACTGACCGTCATGATATGGATAGTTTGGCCAATCGTTATTTGGATCATAAAACCATTACTTATGATGAATTAACTAAATTTGATAAAATTCAGGTTACTATTGATAATATTGATGTGGAAAAAACCACACAATATGCTGCTGAAGATGCTGATGTTACCTTACAATTGCATAATAAATTATGGCCAGATCTTGAAAAAGATGAAAAATTAAAAGCTCTATTCACAGATATTGAAATGCCTCTCACCACTTTGATAGCAGAAATGGAACGAACAGGCGTTTTGATTGATGTCAAGTTATTAAATAAACATTCTAGTGAATTGAGAAAGAAATTAAACGAAATTCAAGAAACGTTACAATTGTTGGCAGGTGAAAAATTTAATCCAGCATCACCTAAACAGATTCAAGCTCTTTTATTTGATAAACATCAATTACCAGTTCTCAAAAAGACACCAAAGGGCGAACCATCAACCAGTGAAGATGTTTTGAGTGAGCTAGCTAATCAATACGAATTGCCACGCATGATCTTGCTTTATCGTAGTTTAGCTAAGTTAAAAAATACCTATACCGATAAATTGCCATTGATGGTTAGTCCTATCGATCATCGTATTCATACCAATTATAATCAAATTGGTACTGTAACTGGGCGATTGTCGTCAAATGAGCCAAATTTACAACATATCCCAGTGCGAAATGAAGAAGGGCGACGAATTCGCCAAGCTTTTATTGCACCAAAGGGATATAAAATTATTTCGGCAGACTACTCGCAAATTGAATTACGGATCATGGCGCATCTATCACAAGATAAAAGTTTACTTTATGCTTTTTCTCATGATAAAGACATTCACCGTGTTACGGCTAGTGAAATTTTGGGTAAAACTGAATCTGAAGTGACTTCTGAAGAGCGAAGACGTGCAAAAGCGGTTAACTTTGGATTAATTTACGGTATGAGCGCCTTTGGTTTATCCAAACAAATTAATATTGCGCGTAAAGAAGCTCAGTTTTATATCGATCGTTATTTTGAGCGCTATCCAGGTGTTCAAGCGTATATGGACCAAATTCGCCAACAAGCTGCTGAACAAGGTTATGTTGAAACCCTATCTGGTCGACGTTTATATCTTCCTAAAATAAAATCAGGAAGTGGTATTGAACGACGCGGTGCTGAGCGTGCTGCCATTAATGCTCCAATGCAAGGTACAGCGGCTGATATTATTAAAACAGCAATGATTAAGGTAAGCGAATGGATAAAAAGCTTGCCTGTAGGTAATATTAGAATGGTTATGCAAGTACACGATGAGTTAGTATTTGAAGTAAAAGAAGAATTAGTTGAGCAATATAAAGCCCAAATAAAATCGATCATGGAAAATTGTTACCAACTATCTATACCATTAAAAGTGGATGTAGGTGTGGGTGATAATTGGGATGAAGCACATTAATCATACTAAATTCGTACTAAATAATTCAGCCTTATCTGTCTAGTTAAGGCTGATATTATACTTAAACGTATACTTTCCTGAAACTTTTTAACAAGTTAAATTAACCTGTTAACTATAATGGAACTATTGCCGAAACCTTTCGGCGTGTTAGAATAAGCAACTAAATTGAATCGATACAAACATATTATTCTGCTTGTTAATATATGGCAGAATCAAAGGAAATGGTGCTGGTATTCGTGTTGTTGTTAAAGCTCTATTTTCGTTATTATTAGGATTATTTCATGAAAATCAAAACCCGTTTTGCACCTAGCCCAACAGGCTATTTACATGTAGGTGGTGCTCGTACAGCACTTTATTCTTGGCTTTATACTCGCCATGCAAAAGGTGCATTTGTATTACGCATTGAAGATACCGATCTTGAGCGCTCAACGCCTGAAGCGATTGAAGCAATAATGGAAGGTATGAATTGGTTAAAATTATCATGGGACGAAGGTCCTTATTATCAAACTAAACGCTTTGATCGTTATAATCAAGTCATCGATGAAATGTTAGCCAAAGGCACAGCTTATCGTTGCTACTGTTCTAAAGAACGTCTTGAAAAATTGCGTGAAGAACAGATGGCAAAAGGTGAAAAAGCGCGTTACGATGGGCATTGCCGTTGTGCTTCAGTACAACAAGAGCATACTCATGATGAGCCACATGTTGTTCGTTTTGCTAACCCTACTGATGGCACCGTTATTTTTAATGATTTAATCCGTGGTCCAATTGAGATTGCTAATAAAGAGCTTGATGATCTTATTATTCGCCGCACTGATGGTTCACCAACTTATAATTTCTGTGTCGTTGTTGATGATTGGGATATGGAAATTACCCATGTTATTCGTGGTGAAGATCACATCAACAATACACCACGCCAGATCAATATTCTAGAAGCATTAGGAGCGCCAATTCCTAAATATGGTCATGTATCAATGATTTTAGGGGATGATGGACAAAAATTATCTAAGCGTCACGGAGCGGTTAGTGTCATGCAATATCGTGATGATGGTTATTTGCCCGAAGCATTACTTAACTATTTAGTGCGTCTTGGTTGGTCACACGGTGATCAAGAGATATTTTCTGTTCCGGAAATGATTAGTTATTTTTCATTAGATGCGGTTAGTAAATCAGCCAGTGCCTTTAATACTGAAAAATTACTTTGGTTAAATCACCATTATATCAACCATCTTGATGCGGATTATGTTGCTCAACATTTAATTTGGCATATGAACCAACAAGGATATGATTTATCACAAGGTCCTGATCTTATCACTATTATTAAGTTATTTGGTGAACGTTGTAAAACGCTTAAAGAGATGGCTGAATCATGTGCTTATTGCTATCGAGATTTTGAAGATTATGATGCCGATGCGGCTAAAAAACATTTGCGCCCAGTCGCCAAACAGCCATTAGAAACAATTAAAGCAAAAATTGAAGCTATTGCTGACTTTGATTGGCAAATTGATAAAATTCATCATGCGATTGAAGCAACTGCAACCGAGCTTAATGTTGGTATGGGTAAAGTTGGCATGCCATTACGCGTTGCTGTAACAGGTATCGGGCAATCGCCATCGGTTGATGCAACTGTTTTTGCGGTAGGCAAAAAACGAGCGCTTGCTAGAATTGATAAGGCTTTGGCATATATTAATCAACGTGAGCAATCTCAAAATTAATATATTTACTGCAGGGAAATCCCTGCAACCCTTTTTGTCAAAGTGAGAACTTCTATGGTTCGCTTAAAAAAACGCTATTGGATCTTACTCAGTATCTTATTTTTCCTCATACTGTTTTGCTTGTTTGGATGGCATTATTGGCAGACTTTCAAGCAGAAAAATGGGATTATTGTCGATTGGCATGGTGCTAGCGTTGGCTTTAAAGGTCTTACTTTTGACGAACTTACTGTCAGTAAACCATCCCAAGTTTCTATAACTGCTAAAAATTTATCAATTTCATTATCGCAGTTAACTGCAAACAATTTAGATATTTATTGGCAACCCAATGAATCTGAAATAGCTTTAGAAACTATTGAAAACACGGTTGATACAACGACTGAAACGCTTAATCAATCTGATCCCGATCTCTCTTTGATTTCAACTATTATTTATTGGTTACCTAAAACGATTCATATAGATACACTGCGATTTTATGAACAAAATAAAGCGAGATTAGATTTAAAAGTTGATATAAGTAAACAGCAAGAAGCAATACAACTTAATTTATCAACCAATACCCAAGAAATAACACAATTGTCTGCCACTTTGTTGTTTAATCAACAGGCTTTGCGGATTGACATACAAAACGGCCTTTTTAAAACATCCCTAAATCAATTTGGTTTACAAAATAGTAATTTAGTCTTACCGTTTACTGGATGGCTATCTAGTCATCAATTGGAATTAATAACTTCGGATAAAGCATCAATTAGTTTAGAAAAAGCAAATCTTTCTGATGATTTAATCCTTGGTTCTTCCAATGGGGATTTCAATATTCAACTTAAATCAAACATTCCATTTGATAGTAACCAACTATCTGCTATAGCAACATTAACCATTAATAAACTCAATGGTATTTATAAAACTAGTGAAATCAAATCGGTTACAGGCGATATCAATATTATTATTAAAGATAACCAATTTACTATTTCAACACCGGTATTAAATATTCAAGAAGTAAATATGGGGATCGCTTTTGAAAAGATTAAATTAGTTGGAAGCTATTTAGCTTCGTTTAAAGCACCAAACAAAGGAACGGTTACATGGAAAAAAGCTCAAGCTAATATCTTCTCTGGTTTGGTTTTTATTGAAGAAAATAAATTGAATTTAGCTAAATTACCCCAACAATTTAATTTAAGGTTAAAACAGATACAACTAAAAGATATTTTTAAGCAATATCCTTCTGAAGGGCTTGCTGGTGATGGTGCAATTGATGGAGTTTTACCTATTACGTTATCAGAGATAAAGAAAAAGGGTGAAACAGCTTTAAAATTTGTCATTAACAATGGCAAGTTAGTTACGATCAACGAGGGTTATTTACAATTTGAAAATTCTGCTCTTAAAAGCTATGGGCAAAATAACCCCAATATGAAAATACTCACTGATATTATTAAAAATTTTCATTATACTAAGTTACAAGGCTCAGTTGATTACGCTAATGACATTGCCAAATTAAAATTGAATATTCAAGGCAGTAATTTGGATGTCGAAAATGGCAAAGCGGTTAATTTAAATATCAACCTTGAAGAAAATATGACTAAATTGCTCATGAGTTTACAGTTATCCGATCAAATTAGTGAGCCAATCCGTAAACGTATTGAAGCTTATTTAAAAAATAAATCTTCAAAATAAGGGGTTATTTTATGGTACGAAATGTTATTGCAATTATAATATTAGCAGGTGTATTAACGGGATGTTCACCAACAGTTAAAGTTCAAGCACCGAGTGAACCAATTAATATCAATTTAAATGTTAAGATAGACCATGAAATTAATATTAAGGTTGATAAAGCTTTAGATAATATAATCAATAAATCTGGATTATATTAATTAATAAGTTTTATTTTTATCTGTCTTTTTGATTATAAGTATTAAAAACCCATACTCACATTTAAATAAATAAAATATGATGTATTTATTAAGGAGTCTGTTATGAATATCTGTAAAAAAGCAACCTTGGCATTATTTTCAGTTATGTTATCTTTTTCTGCGTTTGCATTAAATTTAGATCAAGCAATAGATTCATTAAGCCAAGCCAAAGCTCAAGGGATAGTTGGTGAACAGGCTGATGGTTATTTAGGTGTAGTGAAAAACGAAGGTAACGCTTCTGAAATTGCGCAATTAATTAATCAGGCTCGTAAAGAACAATACCAAAAAGTATCAGCTGAAAGTAATGTCCCTTTAAATGAAGTAGAAAAAAAGGCCGGTAGTAAAGCGCAAGAAAAGACCCCAGCAGGTCAATATATAAAGCGACAAGGCCAATGGTTAAAAAAATAATTGCTACTTTTTTCAGTAGTAAGAAAAGTATAATCACATTATGCTTTAATTGTGTATAAATAATGTGTATTCTGTTTGTTTAAATATTTGTTTTATGTTTAACAAAATAAAAAAAAATTTATCTAGTTAGTTTTTACTTGTAACAGTATCGCTTATGCGATTTGAAATGGAGAAAATCAATGTGTTCGATTTTAGGTATTCTTGATATTAAATCAGATCCAGAACAACTACGAACAAAAGCATTAGAGCTATCATGTCTACAGCGTCATCGTGGTCCTGATTGGTCTGGTATCTTTGCGTCTGATAAAGCAATTCTTGCTCATGAACGTTTATCAATTGTAGATGTTAATACAGGATCTCAGCCTCTTTATAATAAAGATAAAACCCTAGTTTTAGCGGTAAATGGCGAAATTTATAATCATCAAGAACTCCGAAATCAGTACAAAGATCGTTATGAGTTTCAAACAGGTTCTGACTGTGAAGTGATTCTTGCTTTATATCAAGAAAAAGGTATTGATTGCCTTGATGAATTACAAGGTATGTTTGCTTTTATCCTTTATGATATCAATAAAGGCAGCTATTTTATTGGCCGTGACCATATTGGTATTATTCCAATGTATACAGGTCATGATGAAAATGGCACATTTTATGTTGCCTCTGAAATGAAAGCATTAGTACCTGTTTGTAAAACAATTGAAGCTTTCCCTCCAGGATGCTATCTATCTAGTACTGAAGGTGAAATCAAAACGTATTACAAACGTGACTGGATGGATTACGAAAATGTGAAAGACAATAAAACGGATATTAATGCACTGCGTGTTGCATTAGAAGAGTCTGTAAAAAGTCATTTAATGTCTGACGTGCCATATGGTGTTTTATTGTCAGGTGGACTTGATTCTTCCGTCATTTCAGCGATCACTAAAAAATTCTCAGCACGTCGTGTTGAAGATCACGAAAAATCAGAAGCATGGTGGCCACAGTTACACTCATTTGCTGTAGGTTTAAAAGGTGCTCCTGATCTAAAAGCTGCACAAGCGGTTGCTGATCATCTAGGTACAGTTCACCACGAAATTAACTTTACCATTCAAGAAGGTATTGACGCGATTCGTGACGTAATTTATTTCATTGAAACTTATGATGTCACCACAATCCGTGCTTCAACACCAATGTATTTAATGGCACGTAAAATCAAAGCAATGGGAATAAAAATGGTACTTTCTGGTGAAGGTGCTGATGAAGTGTTCGGCGGTTACCTCTATTTCCACAAAGCGCCAAATGCTAAAGAGTTCCATGAAGAAACCGTACGTAAATTAGCAGCACTGCATATGTATGATTGTGCACGTGCGAATAAAGCAATGGCGGCTTGGGGCGTTGAAGCTCGAGTACCATTCCTTGATAAAAAATTCTTAGATGTCGCAATGCGCATTAATCCAAAAGATAAAATGTGTGGTAGCAATGGCAAAATGGAAAAACATATTGTCCGCGAAGCATTTGAATCTTACTTACCTGCATCGGTTGTTTGGCGTCAAAAAGAACAATTCTCTGATGGTGTTGGTTATAGTTGGATTGATACATTAAAAGAAATTGCAGAAAGTAAAATTACTGATCAGCAATTAGAAAATGCAAAATTCCGCTTCCCATATAATACGCCAACTTCGAAAGAAGCTTATATGTATCGTGAAATTTTCAATGAACTATTTCCAGTTGAAAGTGCAGCTCATTGTGTACCAGGTGGTCCAACTGTTGCATGTTCAACTGCTAAAGCAATTGAATGGGATGAATCATTTAAGAATTTAAACGATCCATCTGGACGTGCGGCGGTTGGTGTTCATAACGACGCTTATAAAAAATAATTGATTTTAGCGATAATTATTTGATATAAAAAACGGGGAATATTCCCCGTTTTTTATTAACGATAGACTAAATTAAATTATTAATGCGCATCGCCTTTAGGTGCACCAATCGGTAAAATCGTACGACCAAATTGCTCATTAATCACTTCTGCCATTGCTAAATAAACAGCACTTGCTCCACAAATAATGCCTTCAAAACCTGCAATATGAATAATGCCATGGTTACCTGAAATATTACCAATAGCTAATAAAGCAAATAAAACGGTTAAACTAGCAAAAACAAATTGTAATGCGCGGTTGCCTTTTAATGTACCAATAAACATAAAGCCAGTAAAAATTCCCCATAACGCAAGGAAAATACCAACAAAAGTGGCATCAGATGGCGCTGTCGCTGGTGAAGTTGGTAAATACCAAATACCCACTAACGCAATCCAAAAGAAACCATAAGAAGTAAATGCCGTTGTACCAAACGTATTACCTTTTCGAAATTCTAAAATACCAGCAATGACTTGCGCAAGGCCGCCATAAAAAATACCCATTGAGACAATTACTGTCATAGCAGGAAAAAATCCAGCATTATGAATATTCAATAAAATTGTTGTCATACCAAATCCCATTAAGCCAAGAGGGCCTGGATTTGCAAGTTTTGTTTGTTCCATAAGGATCCTATAAATTAAGTAAGATGATTAAAGAGCGGCAATAATAAGTGTAGAAAACGCTATAATCAAGGTTTTAGAAAAATAATTTTTTTGTACCCCCTTGATATTAATAATAACGTTCCCATTTATGTGAAAACAAAAAACATTTCTTTGTGAAGTAAGGGCTTGAAAATTAAAATTTAAGACTTATATACAAGAAATAAAATACAGGTTTTGAGGAGAAAAGATTATGGGTAAAATTATTGGTATTGATTTAGGTACAACAAATTCATGTGTTGCTGTAATGGACAATGGTCAAGCAAAAGTATTAGAAAACGCTGAAGGCGATCGTACAACCCCTTCTATTATTGCTTATACACAAGATGGAGAAATCTTAGTTGGTCAACCAGCAAAACGTCAAGCAGTAACCAATCCACAAAATACACTATTTGCAATTAAACGTTTAATTGGTCGTCGTTTTGAAGATGCCGAAGTACAACGTGACGTTAGCATCATGCCATATAAGATCGTAAAAGCTGACAATGGCGACGCATGGGTTGATGTTAAAGGTCAAAAAATTGCACCGCCACAAATTTCTGCTGAAGTATTGAAAAAAATGAAAAAAACAGCAGAAGATTATCTTGGTGAAGCAGTAACTGAAGCGGTTATTACTGTTCCTGCTTATTTTAACGATGCACAACGTCAAGCAACTAAAGATGCTGGTCGTATTGCAGGACTTGATGTAAAACGTATCATCAACGAACCAACAGCCGCAGCGCTTGCTTATGGTTTAGATAAAGATGTAGGTAACCGAACTATTGCGGTTTATGACCTTGGTGGTGGTACATTTGATATATCTATTATCGAAATTGACGATGTTGATGGCGAAAAAACCTTTGAAGTATTAGCAACAAATGGTGATACTCACTTAGGTGGTGAAGATTTTGACTCACGCTTAATCAATTATTTAGTTGACGAATTTAAACGTGAACAAAACTTCGATCTAAAAAATGATCCGCTAGCAATGCAACGACTAAAAGAAGCGGCAGAAAAAGCGAAAATTGAATTATCATCAGCGCAACAAACTGATATTAATTTACCTTATATCACTGCTGATGCAAGTGGTCCAAAACATTTAAATATTAAAGTGACTCGCGCTAAATTAGAATCATTAGTAGAAGATTTAGTTAAACGTTCAATGGATCCTGTAAAAACAGCATTACAAGATGCAGGTCTTTCTGTTTCTGACATTAAAGACGTTATTCTTGTTGGTGGGCAAACTCGTATGCCAATGGTTCAAAAAGCGGTTGCTGACTTTTTTGGTAAAGAGCCACGTAAAGATGTAAACCCTGACGAAGCGGTTGCTGTTGGTGCGGCTGTTCAAGGTGGTGTACTTGGTGGTGATGTTAAAGATGTATTATTACTTGATGTAACTCCATTGTCTTTAGGTATTGAGACTATGGGTGGTGTAATGACAACTTTAATTGAAAAGAACACAACTATTCCAACAAAACATAGTCAAGTGTTCTCAACAGCTGAAGATAATCAATCAGCAGTAACCATTCATGTATTACAAGGCGAACGTAAACGTGCGGGTGATAACAAATCATTAGGTCAATTCAACCTAGACGGTATTCAACCTGCACCTCGTGGTATGCCACAAATTGAAGTTACTTTTGATATTGATGCTGACGGTATTTTACATGTATCAGCTAAAGACAAAAATACTGGACGTGAACAAAAAATTACGATTAAAGCCTCATCAGGATTAAGTGAAGAAGAGATTCAAAAAATGGTTAATGATGCAGAAGCAAATGCCGATGCAGACCGTAAATTTGAAGAACTAGCTCAAACTCGTAACCAAGCAGATCATCTAGTTCATTCAACACGTAAACAAGTGACTGAAGCAGGTGATCAGTTATCAGCTGATGATAAAAAAGCAATTGAAGATGCCGTAAGTGCTTTAGAAACTGCCGCTCGTGGCGAAGATAAAGCAGAAATTGAAGCAAAAATTAATGCATTAATGGAAGCTTCTAAAAAATTGCTTGAATTAGCACAACAACAAGCTCAAGCAGCTCAAGGTGCAGAAACAAATAGTGGAAGCTCTAATGCGCAAGATGATGTTGTTGATGCAGACTTCAAAGAAGTTGATGATGACAAAAAATAATCATTAATTACTATGTTTTTTAATGAGTTATTCCAACGAGTTTTAAACATGTAATACATTAAACGGGCGCGAGGTAACTCAAGCCCGTTTAGTTGTTTATAAAATCATAAAAATAAAGGTTAATTATGGCGAAGAAAGATTATTATGAAACATTGGGCGTCAGTAAAAGTGCCAGTGAAAGTGAGATAAAAAAAGCCTATAAACGCCTAGCCATGAAATATCATCCTGATAAAAATCAGGATAACAAAGCCGAAGCTGAAGAAAAATTCAAAGAAGTAAAAGAAGCTTACGAAGTCCTAACCGATCCGCAAAAAAAGGCGGCTTATGATCAATATGGCCATGCTGCTTTTGAACAAGGTCAAGGCGGTGCAGGAGGATTCGGAGGCTTTGGTGGATTTGGCGGCGGAGCTTTTGACGATATATTCAGTGATTTCTTTGGTGGTGGTCGAGGTCGTGGACAAACCGTATCTCGTGGTAATGACTTACAATATAATATCACACTAACATTAGAAGAAGCTGCCGCAGGTGTTAGTAAAGAAATTAAAGTTCCAACGTTAGTAAGCTGTGATACTTGCCATGGACAAGGAACCGAAAAGCCTTCTGATGTGGTAACGTGTAACACATGTCATGGTGCCGGTGTTGTACAAATGCGCCAAGGCTTTTTTGCTGTGCAGCAAGAGTGTCCAACTTGTCATGGTCGTGGTAAAGTAGTTAAAAATCCATGTAAAAAATGTCACGGTGAAGGCCGAGTACAAAAAACAAAAACATTATCTGTTACTATTCCTGCTGGTGTTGATACAGGAAATCGTATCCGACTTTCTGGTGAAGGTGAAGCTGGATTAAATGGTGCGCCATCTGGTGATTTATACGTACAAGTGCAAGTTAAATCACATGCTATTTTTGAACGAGACGGTACAAACTTACATTGTGAAATTCCAATTAATATTGTATTAGCATCACTTGGTGGCGAAGTTGAAGTGCCAACACTTAATGGCAAGGTCAGCTTAACAATTCCTGCTGAAACACAAACAGGAAAAATGTTCCGACTACGAGGTAAAGGCATAAAATCGTTGCGTGGTAATGCTGTCGGTGATCTTTACTGCCATGTTGTAGTTGAAACACCAGTTAATTTAACCAGTAAACAAAAAGAGTTACTAAAAGAGTTAGGTGAAAGCTTTAAAGCTGATAAAAACTCTACACACAGTCCCAAAGAAAAAAGCTTCTTTGACAAAGTGAAAAAGTTTTTTGGTTAATTTGATATAGTAAAAGCACGATTGAACAGTAAAATCACTTGTTCAATCGTGTTTTAGCCAACATTAACACCTCTACACCCATCCCTATTTATTCACAAAAACAAAAAACTTTTAGGCAAAAATTAGTTAATGCAGGTATTAACTTTATTAAAGTTTTTGGTGTTTTTTAGCCAAATTAACCGTTTATGCAACTATTTCGTTTTTACTGCGATCCTGTTTTTTGCTTGCGATATTTTTCGGTTAAAATTGCGACATAAAACTTACCGTCAGTTTCTCGGGATAGATGTAAAGCGTATGGTTTATAGCTCCATATTTTATCCCCTACTATGTTTTTATATTCTTCTTTACCATATTTTTGGGTTAATTCTTTATAAACTTTCTGCTCTATTTCTGCTGTGTATGTCATTTTTTTATAAACATTGAACACAACTAATTTGGTAGGGTTACGCTCTAAGTCATCTTCAAGTCTAATTGTTAATTTTTCGTCTTGATTGTTGGCATTTAAAGTTATTTCATAGCTTTTGATTGTGCCTTCGACTATCGATTTTTTCCTATTTTTGATGGCGGTAATCGCATTTTCATTTCACTAATTTTTATGTCATTTTCAGAAAGGTGATATTTGTTTTTGAGTAATTCAACCAGTTCCAGTTCGGTTATTCCAAGCTTAACCCCTGCAAGTTCAAGATTTTCCGCCTGCTCTTTTGTTAAACCATCAGCCCAACAGGTTGGGATACAAAATAACAAAGTGAATAATAAAAAGTATTTTTTTAACATTGTTTAGTTTGAATAGTATAATGAATTATGAAGTTATCATTTTATTTTAATAAAATAATAAATTAGAAGCTAGCAAGTGAAAAAATAAGTATGGTGCAAAAAGTAAGCAAAATAAATTCCTCAATCAAACTGATTATTTATACAAAAGAAATACTTAAGGAAGATTATTTTATCATAATATTGGCATTAGAATGCGCCGATAACGAAGCGAGGATAAGCTGACAAATATAAAAATCTTTCAATATGTTAAAATATTCTCCAGAAGCTTAATTGCTATAACTCATCCTCGCCAAAAAATTTCTTCAAAAAAATAGTTAGAGCTTTAACAAACAGCAATGCTCTCACTGATTTAAAAAATCAGCTTATTAAGTAACTAAAAATAAGAAACTAAATAAAATACTTGAATAAGTAGTAGATAGGATGTGATGCACTATAATTCTAAACACTGGCAAATCTATATCTTGAATCTTTTTAGAACATTTTCAAAATAATTTGAAGTTAGCACTAAATTACAACAAGATAATGCTATTGATTTAACACTTTAGTCTAATATTGATAATCATATTGCTGAATATTATATCATTAATATTTTAATTAATTATCTTATTAGATGATTAATAGTTATAAAATTTAAATGAATATAGTGTATTATTAATGCTATTTTTGTATGATTTTTATTGAGTTAAGAGGGTAATGTATATGTTTTTCAAAAAGTTTTGGAAAAAATCACCACCTGATATTAAAAACACACCAAAAGAGCAACAAAGCACACAAGATTATTTAAGTGCGATGATTCGAGATTTTTGGCAACAAGTAAAAAATTCTGAACAATCTCTTAATGAACTTGATATTTTAGATATAATGAAAAATATTAATAATCTATTAGATGAAAATCAGTTAGATGTCATTGCTGAAATTACTGTAGGGGATACTAAGAAACATAAAATTATTTTTACTGCGGATGGAAAAATTGAACGCTTCGAATATGTAATAGAAATTTTCCGACAGGCACCTGATCTTCAGTTTTTCGAAGTAGAAGCATTTCGTCAGCGCATTAATAATGTAGATACATTTGTTATAACATCTAAAGAGAGTTCTTTTTCATTAGGTGCAACTGATTTATTAATTCAATACAAAGAAAGTCGTCGTAAAATATCTATCGGTATTATGTTTGCTAAGACAGTCCCTGAAGAGATGATAAAACAGGCAGAAACGATGGCATTAATCTATCTCGATCATCTATTAGGTGAATATGATTTTGCTGTTAGAGTAGAAGCTGTTAAGTTTTTAAAGATAGATCAGAGTGCTACCACAATTCCTGCTAACCAATTTGTAACTATTTTTGATCGGTTATGGAAAGAAGATTTAAAACATACCGGTATATTTAATATTCAAGAAGATCAATGGATTGTATTTGAATTAACAGATCTTAAAATGTTAGTGCATCGTAATGAAGCGGCTAATTCTTTGTTAGGACATGAAAATTATTGTTATGCACTTAATGTTATAGTTGATGTTGATAGTAAAGAGACACTTTCACTTGTTTATGAATTAGAAGATGCTATTAATCTTGCTTTACGTGCTGATGAGAGGGGAATTCATTGCCAAAACAGTTTTAGTGAAGGTGTAAGAAATATGCTATGGTATGTAGGAAATAAACAGTCAGTACTCCAATTAGTTAAACAAATAACAAACCGATATAATACATTATCAGTTAAAATTGAATGTGAGTTCGATCCTTTTTGGTTACAGTACTTACGCTGGGTTGAGTGTTATCAAGCATAAAAAGTATCTATGATTAATGGATACTTTTTTGCACAATAACTATTGTAGCAGGGGATGTTGAGATACTATTCTAAATTTTGTGTATTTACCTGTTAAAGGTGACGGTTTATATGGTTACCAAATTCTGTAATAAATGGACTCAATGCATTTTCCCTGTTTTAGAGGACATAGCACATTTTTTAGAAGCTTGCTGTATTGCTGAAATAGATAACTTTTTAACCGATCGGTCGGGAAAACTTACTTTCATTAGGAAACCACAGCGCAAATGTTTTTCAGCTATATCGTTTAATACTAAATTAATCATCCAATAACTTAGGTTGATAATATTAAGAGCTCATGACAATTGGATTGATTTAGTGGCTTGTAGTTCTTTTGCCCATGTTTTTGTTCCTTGATGGGCATACATTCTTTTATGATTTCTTCCTGAAGCTGTGATTTTAAATTCAATTCGGCAATTATCTGTTTAAGTTTGTTATTTTCGGTCTCAAGTTCTTTTAAGCGTTTGATATCTGAACTTTCTACTCCACCGTATTTTTTCCGCTATTTATAAAAGTTAAATTACCCATATCATATTTTCGGCAATGGTTATAGTATACTATCCATTTTTTAAGCATAACCACCGCTTTCTATTCGCATTACCCTCTGAATTATTGCATAATACAGAGGGTATAAACTATAAAAATTGAGTTAGGAATAATTATGGAACTTCTTTGTCCAGCGGGATCTTTACCATCATTAAAAGTGGCTATTGATAATGGCGCTGATGCTGTTTATATTGGTTTGAAAGACGATACCAATGCCCGTCATTTTGCTGGTTTAAATTTTAATGAAAAGCGATTGATTGAAGCTTCAGATTATGTACACAAACACGGCAAAAAATTGCATATTGCTATTAATACTTTTGCCCATCCAGAAAATTTTCAGCGTTGGCAATATGCGGTTGATACTGCGGCTAATATTGGTGCTGATGCTTTAATTATTGCCGATCTTGCTATGCTTGATTATGCGGCTGAAAAATACCCTAATCTTGAGCGTCATGTTTCTGTACAAGCGTCGTCGACCAATGAGGAGTCGATTAAGTTTTACTATAATAATTTTCAGGTACATCGCATTGTTTTGCCACGCGTACTTTCAATGCATCAAGTTAAACAGTTATCACAAGTGTCCCCCGTTCCACTCGAGGTGTTTGCTTTTGGTAGCTTGTGTATTATGGCCGAAGGTCGGTGCTATTTGTCATCTTATTTGACTGGCGAATCCCCTAATACCGTTGGCGCTTGTTCACCTGCCAAATTTGTTCGTTGGGAAGAGACCGAAAAAGGACTGGAATCAAGGCTGAATAATGTGTTAATTGATTGCCATAAAAAAGGCGAAAATGCAGGCTATCCAACGCTATGTAAAGGACGCTATTTTGTTGGTCAGGAGCTCTATCATCCTATCGAGGAGCCAACAAGTTTAAATACCATTGAGCTATTGCCTGAACTGTTTGCCGCAAATATTGCATCAGTCAAAATAGAAGGCCGTCAGCGTAGCCCTGCTTATGTTGAGCAAGTCACTAAAGTGTGGCGACAAGCCATCGATCGCTATAAAGCCAATCCGCAATCATTCCAAGCCGAACAACGCTGGATCGATACGCTTGGTTCGGTGTCAGAAGGCACACAAACAACATTAGGCGCTTATCACCGTAAATGGCAATAAGGTGTGAGTTAGCAATAGGTAATGTGCTAACAGCATCAACGTAAATCATTGAGAAAGATCTAACATAAATATAGTGAGCAAAACCATGAAATACGCATTAGGACCAGTGCTTTATTATTGGCCTAAAACTGAAACAGAAGCGTTTTATTACGCCGCTAAAGAGAGTCAAGCGGATATTATTTATATGGGCGAAACGGTTTGTACCAAGCGCCGTGAAATGAAAGTACCAAACTGGATTGAATTAGCAAAAGAGATTGCTAAATCTGGTAAACAGGTAGTGCTTTCTACATTAGCTTTACTTGAAGCACCATCAGAATTAAATGACTTACGGCAATTGGTTAATAATGGGGAGTTTTTAGTCGAAGCAAACGATTTAGCTGCCATTAATGTTGCGCATGAGCATAAATTACCCTTTGTTGCAGGTCCGGCTATTAACTGTTATAACGCTTTAACTCTAAAATTATTACAAAAACAAGGTATGGTTCGCTGGTGTATGCCGGTTGAGCTTTCTCGTGATTGGTTGAGTAATGTGCTTAAACAGTTTGAGAGTTTAAATATTGCACGAAATTTTGAAGTTGAATTGTTTAGTTATGGTTATTTACCTTTAGCTTATTCAGCTCGCTGTTTTACCGCAAGATCGGAAGATAAGCCTAAAGATAAATGCGAAACTTGTTGTATTAAGTATCCTGTTGGACGTGAGGTGTTTTCACAAGAACAACAGAAAGTATTTGTGTTAAACGGCATTCAGACTCAAAGCGGTTATTGTTACAATTTGGGAAATAATCTAAAAGAGATGAAAGGATTGGTTGATATCGTTAGAATTTCACCACTTGGTATTGAAACACTTGATATTATTAAGCAGTTTAAAGCTAACGAAGATGGATTAAATCCACTGCAAATTGAACATAACCGAGATTGTAATGGTTACTGGAATGGGATTGCCGGACTTGAACTTACCCAATAAGCATTTTCTGCCTGAACAGTTTCGGGCAAGTTTTCCTGCACTTAATAGTGAAAGCGTATATCTTGATTCGGCAGCAACAGCACTTAAACCGCTAGCAATGATTGATGCGACACTTGCGTATTATGCCCAGAATACTGCTACTGCAAAACGTAGTTTATACCAAGATGCTTTGCAAGTAACTGCAAAAATTGATAAGGCAAGACAAAATGTTGCCGATTTGGTTCACGCTAATAGTAGTGCTGAAATTATCTGGACACGAGGTGCAACCGAGTCAATTAACTTAATTGCGCAAAGCTATGCTCGATCGTTGTTACAACCCAACGATGAAATTATTGTGAGTGAATTAGAGCATCATAGTAATTTGTTACCTTGGTTGATTGTGGCTAAGCAAACGGGGGCTAAAGTCGTTAAGTGGTCGTCGGATGTTAATGAGTTATCGTCGTTAATGTCAGCTAAGACCAAGATTGTTGCAGTGACTCAAATGTCAAACGTCACTGGATTTTGCCCTGATTTAGCTACAATAAGCAACATTGTTCATCAATATGATGCGGTTTTAGTGGTGGATGGTGCGCAAGGTGTTGTTCATCATGCAATTAATGTTAACCAGTTAGATATCGATTTTTATGCCTTTTCTACCCATAAATTGTATGGTCCAACGGGGCTTGGCGTTTTATATGGTAAAAAGGCATTACTTGAGCTAATGTCGGTTTGGCATGGTGGCGGTAAAATGCTAAAAAGCGCTTCGTTTGATGATTTTATTCAAGAAGATCTTCCTTATAAATTTGAAGCTGGTACGCCTAATATTGCAGGTATTGTTGGTTTTAATTCCGTACTTGAGTGGTTAAAAAGTTGGGATAATAAGCAAGCTGAAAACTACACAAAACAGCTAGCTTATTATGCAAAATCACAACTAAACCAATTTGCCGATATTCAATTTTATAGTGTGGATGATAGCCCGATAATCACTTTTAATATCAATAATATTCATCATAATGATATTGCTATTTTGTTAAGTGAACAAAATATTGCCATCCGTACTGGTGAGCTTTGTGCCCAGCCTTTGATGAATAAATTAGGATGCCACGGAGCGGTTCGTGTTTCATTGATGCCATATAATAATCAGCAAGATGTGGATAAATTTATTTCAGTATTGCAAAATGTAATTGAAATATTAGTGTGATTTTATACTGAAACGTATAGTTTCCTGAAACTTTTTTACAAAAATTTAATCGTAAATAGGTCAATATTATGCTATCACAGCAAAGCTTAGCCGAATTATTCGCAAAGCAACATAATTGGCAAGATCGTTATCGACAGTTAGTGATGTTAGCAAAGCAATTGCCTGATTTTCCTGAAGAGCAAAAGACAGCTCAAAATCAAGTCAATGGCTGCGAAAACCGAGTTTGGTTGACTTATCAAAAACAGACAGATGATACCTATGTTTTTAGTGGTGATAGTGAAGGTCGAATAGTGAAAGGATTATTGGCAATCTTAATTATTGTTGCTAATAATAAAACAGCGCAAGAAATTGCAACGCTCGATTTTCAATCCTTATTAAGCCAATTGAAAATTTCTGATGAGTTAAGCCAATCTCGTTTGCAAGGGCTTACTAAATTAATTGAGCGTATTAAATCAGTTGTATAAAAAAGGGGGCTAATTCGCCCCTGTCTTTTATATAGTCAATATTTAATCTTCAGTATACGTATATAGTGTGATAACTTTTTTTACACCACGGACTTTACTTGCAATTTCGGCTGCTGCTTTACCTTCTTCTGATGTAACAATACCAATTAAGAAAACTTCGCCGTTTTCAGTTACTACTTTAATCTTGCGAGCTTTTGTTTTGGCATCTAAAACTAACTGAGATTTAACTTGAGTCGTTATCCATGTATCATTGGTAATAGTCCCTGCACCAACAGGCTCTCCAATACGAATTTGGTTATAGACTTTTTTTACCCCTTCAACTTGGTAAGCAAGACTTTCAGCTTTTTCAACTTGTTCATTATTTGCTTGTCCAGTTAACAGAATATTACCACCATAAGCACTAGTAACAATACGAGAACCAATAAAAAATGGTCCATTATTTTTTATTTTCATGCTCATGCGTGAACTAAGTGTTGTATCATCAACTTGAGTACCCGCAGTACGAGGATCGGTTGCAACTTTTGCCGTAGCCCCTGCACCAATTCCTATAAAGGCAGCAACGCAGCCTTGTAATGTTAATGCGCAAGAAATTAACATTACTATTAAGCTAACTTTTTTCACTATAACTCCTTATGATTTATTACTCTGTAATAATCAAATTTCAATAAATTGTTTGTATTATGCCTTGTAGATATTGATTTGCAAATAATTTTATGATTTATGCTAGCTTATAGCAGTATTTATATTTTATTAAACTTAACCACACCATAGATTTCTGTTTGAATTTCAATTGTTATTTTAGTGTAAAATCTGCTATCTTTTGATAATAAATAAAATAAATTAGATGATTGGAATACAAATATGAATCAAGATTGTGTCGATTGGCTATATGGTTTATCTGCACCAATGGTTGTAATAAACATAGAAAATGGAGCAAGTTATACTTCGCCATTTTTTTATCCAGATCGAGATTTTGTTGATATGAAAGAGAGTTGGGGGATTGATTCCCGTGAAACTTTACTTAACTGTGTGTTCGACATGGTTGATGATGGGCACGCTTCAGCATTGTCTAAATATTATTTGATGTATTCTCGACTTTCCGAATTTGATTGGTGTGACCATTATCAAGAACAAGATGACTATCAAAAAGTTTTGCTTGATTTTGTCAAACAAACCTTTCCTGTGTGCGGTACTGCAGGTATCCGTAGTTGGGATTATGCTCGAATGGGATATATCTTACGAAATGGTATCACTAATAAATATATCACCGAACAAGAGGCCTTATGGGTTTTTTCTCGAATAGGACTCCGTTGTCAATATTATTATAGAAACTGGCACCATTACTTTTCAGGCTGGTTTGTTGGCTATCAATATTGGATATCACTCAATAGCAAAGAAGACTTAGAAACATTACGTTGCGAATTGACTCGAGCATCACGCGCTCATACCATGGCAAATTTACATGAAGATAAAGATGCCCCACATAATCGTTTATCTTGGTATATAGATATTGAAGAACTAGAAAAACCTGAGTCACTAATGGAGTATGATTGGTCATGAATGAAAATATTTGGCAACTGTTAGGCATTGAAAAAACAACCGATCAAGCGGCTATTCGTCAAGCATATCGAGCACAATTACCTTCATATCATCCTGAAACTGATCCCGATGGTTTTAAAGCATTACGCGAAGCCTATGAGTCAGCAATAAAATATGCACAATCGCCCGAAACAATGGCCGATGAACCTAAGTCTGAATCAGAACAACAACAAGAAGTATCAGTATCTTTAACAGAAAAACAGCTTAAAGCCAATGAAATTTGTGAGGCTTATCAAACATTATTAGATGATCCTCGACGCTGTTTTAATGTTAACGAGTGGCAAAAATTTATTGGTTCATTTTATGACTACTCAATGGTAGTTATTGATTCTGTAAAATGGCGATTGTTAGAAATAAGTTATGAATCAAAAAATATATCAGAGTCATGTGTCAAACTATTAGCCGATAGTTTACGTTGGCGGCAACTGCTAATGATTCAATTTACCGATGATTTTGAAAAGTATGATAATTATTTAAATCATATTGATCGTGGTGATTTGTTCAATTACACCTATTTACCGACAACAAGTAAAACACTGCAAAATGTAACTATCGATTATATGTACTATACTAGGTGGTTATTTTTGGAGCGTAGATCTGAGGATATTTATGCATTCTTATCACAAGATACGGTCATTTATCTTCCTGATGATAAAAATTTGATGCTTAAATTTTCCTATTGGCATTGTATAGCTAATATAAAAAATCAAGCTATTTTGGATTACGCTTTAAAATGTATTTCCCAAAATGATCAAGATGAAAATATCATTATCGAATGGAAATATATTGCCGCTATTCAATATACGTTACTTGATAATAAGCAAGAGTCCTTACAATCTTGGCTAGATCTTTATAGTTCTGGTCATTATCAAGATAAAGCAGCCAGCTGGATAGCTGGTTGGTGCGAATATTATAATAAAGATTATTTCCCATTATTAATCATGGCCCTTAATAATTCTTACTGTATTGATATAGATAACACTGAAAATTATTTAAATGCAATACCTCAGCTAACAGCAACAACTGTTTCACGATTGGCGGAACTTGAGGCTAGTGATTATTCCCCTGAAATAGCCAATTTTATTGATTGGGCGTTAAATGTAAATTGGAATTATAGACAAGTTTTATCCATGCTGTTACTTGATGACGGTACCAATCGATTGTATCGCTTATATCGCCATGCCATCATGCTTCGCCACGGTAATGAAAGATTATTGCAAGAAATCCTTGATGAACGCAGCGATGATCCATTTGAACAATTTATTTTGCAAAATTTACAAAGGCAAGCACGACAAAACCTAACATGGTTATCAGAGCTACCGCCCGTACAAGAGTTTAAAGCTTGGCTATATGATAGTGATGAAAATGCGCCTATTCCAGCTAAATTTGATCCTAATTCTGAAGATAATCATTGTTTGTATTGTCGTTTATGGCTAGATAGGCTTGATTATTTGCCTTATGTTGCCATGTTTCATCTTTATAATAATTTAGAGTATTCATATATGGAAATGTATGATTGGGTAGCTTTTCTTACAATACGAATACCTTACAAATTACCCGCTCCTCCAGATGCTTCTATCTGTTCAAGTAATAAAAATGCCTATTGGCAATGGTATCGTAATTGTTTATTAGTTATATCAATTGCCAGTCAACCCTTTGCAACGGCCAAATATCTTCAAACTGAAAATAATACATTTCAACTACCGGATGATAATTTGCTATCCCCTCTTATTAATATTTTTAAACAAGGAAACTGGCAAAATGAAACAGAGTTATATAATCTGATTAACAATGACAGTAAGTTAATTGATTGCATTTTAATAAATTATCCAAATTCAATTGAATCGTATATTGATGATACACCTGATAGCATTGATTTTAACGAAATTGAGCAAAAATTTGAACAAGTATGGCATCCTAAATTAGCGAAACAAAATCCTCTCTACTTGATGATTTTATACATCATAGTATTTAATAAGCCCGATCAAAAAACAAAATTAAATAAAGTGTTACAAGATATTACTGGCGATAATAAAGAGTTAATAAAAGTATCAACAGTTCTACAAAAAAATTGGGAGTCATTATCATCTGATGATAAAATAAAATACAATTACACCGAACTAGTTGATGAAATAGTGACCATTGCTAAACGTTTATCTAACTCTTACGGTATATGTGATGAAGACGACCTTACAATGCTAGACGAGTTCAAAAATACCAGCGGCAATGATTTAGTCTTACGGCTTTGTGCAGCATCACTTATAGCAAAAAATGCCGAAAATCAAAAAAAACTGAATTCACAGGCATTACCTAAAAATAAATGGTGGCAGTTTTGGCGTTGGAATGGACGAACAAATCTAAAAGGTTTGATTACACAATTACTTTGTAATTTTGTACTTTTAGGATTAATGTCCATACTTAGCAATTATTTTGAGCTAAATAGTCCAATCTTTTCTAAGATTGGTTGTTTTATTATTGCAGCTAACACGATTTTTGCTATAAAGAGACGCCTAAATGACAGTTATAAAGGACAACCTTTATTCTTTTACTACTTTTACTACTCTTTAATATCAATATTGGTTATTCCTTGGACTTTTTGGCCATTTAGGCTTCCAGGAATTAAACAAACCAATCGTTTTGGACCACCAGTAGAAGAAATTACCAAGGAAAAAGAAAAGTAAACGACAAGTAATCTCCCCTTTTTTATCTAGGCTATACTTGGCTAAAGGAAGGGGAGAGGATATTTTTAAAAATTAGATCTTTTATCGATTAAGATCTTTTAAGTTTAACTCAATTTCACAACGAATTTCGTTAATTTCTTCAGAATTTTGTCTATTTAGTACTTCCATAAAAACTTCGATATATGATCCAATTAATAGTCGTTCATCACCCAATGATTGTGCCCATGCACGTTCTAGCCTTGCTAATAAAGTACGATTCGGCATTTCGTCGCGAGGGTGAATTTTAAGTGCTTTCAAGCGATCATGACTGTCTTGTTTTTGTTTGTCTGTTAATCCAATTGGACTATGATCAATTACTTTGCCATGTTGCTTACCTGTTTCAAGCAAAACCACATCAACTTCTAATAAGCCATTTAGATCATAACTAAAGCGGACATCAATTCCTTGGGTTCTTTCCATTGGCGTTAGAGGCACTTCAAACTCATCAATTAAAACATTATTTTCAACGCGTGGATTTTCACCTTGATAAACCGAAATACATATCGCTTTTTGCTGAGGGTGCGTTGTGTAAAATGTTTTTACTTTCGAAGTTGGTACAATGGTATTACGTTCAATAATGGGTGAAAATAATCCACTAACATTATTTGAACAACTTTCAATCCCTAGTGTATAAGGGCACACATCAGTAAGAATGACTTCTTCAACATCAGCATTTCGCAATCGACAAGCTGCTTGAACTGCGGCACCTTGTGCAACGATCGTTGTCGGATTTATGTGGCGATAGGGTAATTTACCAAATAATTTAGTAACCAGTTCTCGTACCACACCTAATTGAGATGAACCGCCGACTAATACGATATGTTCAAGTTGATTAGGTTTTAATCGGGCATCACTTAATGCTTGTTCTATTGGTGCTCTTAGTCGATTAAGTAGTGGTAACCATAGTGTTTTAGCTCGGCTTTCGTTTAAGGTAAATTGCCACTGCTTATCTTGCCAAAACCAAGTTAAAGTATGTGATTCTTCAACATTTAATTTACATTTTAGTTGTTCGGCTAAATCTAACAGGCGAGCATAATCATCGGTCGGAATATCTTGTTGTTTAAGATTCCATTCACTTAAGCAAACTTTAACAAGCTCTTGGGTAAAATCTTCACCACCTAAATAGTTATCACCAGCAGAAGCATGCACTTCAATAATGGGCATTGAATATTCAAGCACTGTTACATCAAACGTACCACCACCTAAATCAAATACTAAAGTATTACCCGATTGATCTTCATGTAATCCGTATGCCATAGCGGCTGCTGTTGGTTCATTGATTAAGCGTACAGCATTTAACCCAGCTAACTCGGCAGCAAAGCGAGTTTGCTTGCGTTGTTCATCATTAAAATAAGCAGGAACAGAAATGACAACATCACGAACTTCTTGGTTTAAAAAAGCCTCTGCATCTGCTTTCAATGATTTTAAAATTATGGCTGAAAGTTCAGTTGGCGTAAATTTTTTGTCACCTAATTCGAAAACTTTATTTGAACCTAAAAAGCGTTTAAATGCTGCTGCACTGCGATTTGGATGAGTGGTTAAACGAGACAATGCCGCATGTCCGACTAAAATAGAATCGTCTTCATCAACACTAACTACAGATGGTGTAACAACTTCACCAATTGAGTTAGGAATGAGGACAGTTTTACCATCTTGCCAAACACAAATTAAACTGTTTGTAGTGCCTAAATCAATACCGATTGGATAATGCATAAACTCTCTAAATAATATAATAATTTCCTATTGTTTAGATTATATACTAGCGATCACCAGAATTGCAAAAATGATACTAAAGATTAGTAAAATAGGTTTATCTATTATCTTTAAATATAATTATTTTATTCGTTAATTTTTGTTATTTGGCTAACAAGTTTACCTTTTTTCAGCTTTGTTACGATAATGTCACCCACCGTGACTTGTTCAGAGCGACGAACCACTGTGTTGTTTTGGTCGGTGGTAACTGAATAACCTCGTTCGAGAGTAGCTAGCGGACTAACGTTGTTAAGTTGAGAGGTTTGTAAAACAAATTGATGTTGTGATTTTATTAACTTTTGTTTAATTAAATTAATTAATTGTTGCTGTTTTTGCCAAGTAAGTTGCCCTAAATAGGTAATATTATTTTGTGGAGATACTCGTAATAGTCTTTTATCGAGTGAATTATGACGATTTGATAGTCTGAGAAAATATTGCTGAATATTTTCAGATAATGAATGGCGATAAGCTAAAAGTTGATTTAATTGTTTTTCTAGCTTTGTTTGTGGATGTTGAGTCTGTAATTGGTGTCGCCATTTATTGAGTTTTTCTCGGCATTGCATTAAATAATAATCCATTGCCATGGTTAAATGCTGCTGTTGAACTTGCAAACGTTTTACTTGTTGTAAACTGTCTTGACTAACAAGCTCGGCTGCTGCAGATGGGGTTGCCGCTCTAACATCAGCCACAAAATCGGCAATCGTAAAATCAATCTCATGCCCAACCGCACTCACAATCGGTATTTGACTAGCAAAAATAGCTCTGGCTACCACTTCTTCATTAAATGACCATAAGTCTTCAAGCGAGCCACCACCTCGTCCAACAATTAATATATCACATTCTTGACGAATGTTGGCAATGTGAATCATGTTAGCGATTTGCCCTGCCGCTTCATTGCCCTGAACTTGCGTTGGGTAAATAATTAAATGCAAACTTGGATCTCGGCGTTTTAATATCTGACAAATATCATGCAATGCCGCACCCGTTGATGAAGTGATAATTCCAACTATGCGAATGTTTTCTGGTAATGGCTGTTTATTGGTAGAATCAAATAAACCTTCCTCAGACAGCTTTTGTTTTAGTTGCTCAAACTTTTGCTGTAATAATCCCGTACCTGCTGCTTGGATTTTATCAATAACCAGTTGGTATTCGCCACGTGCCTCATATAGTGTTACTGTGGCCCTGACTAAAACTTGTTGCCCATTTTGTGGGATAAAACCTGCACGAAAATTGCTGTTGCGAAACATAGCACAGCGTACTTGTGCACTATCGTCTTTTAACGAAAAATACCAATGACCTGATGATGGACGTGAAAAGTTTGATATTTCACCTATTAACCAGATCTGGCCAATAGCATCACAAAGCAATTCTTTAACCATTTGATTAAGATCTTTCACTGATAAAATTGAATTGTTTTGCATGCTATTATCCTTATTACAACTATATTATAACTATAAAGGTTTATACTAAATCAAATTGAGCCCAAATTGGTGCATGATCAGATGGTTTTATCATTGCACGAATATCATAATCAATACCCGTTTGTTTACAATAAGTCATCATTTTTTGACTAGCTAATATTAAATCAATTCTTAACCCATTATGGGTTTCAAAACCTTTAGTACGATAATCAAACCAAGAATACTCAAGTTCAGTTGGGTGAGCATTGCGGTAAGTATCAATAAAACCGAGAGACATTAATTCGTTTATCCATTTTCGTTCTTCTGGTAAAAATGAACATTTTCCCGTACGAAGCCATCGTTTACGGCTATCATCTGGAATGCCAATATCTAAATCGGTTGGGCAAATATTCATATCGCCCATAACTAAAGTTAGTTGATTATTTAATTGACGATCTTGTAAATACTGTATTAAATCATTATAAAATTTACGTTTAGCAGGGTATTTAATTTCATGATGTAAACTTTCACCTTGAGGAAAATAACCATTAATTATTGTTAAATTACCTTGACTAGTAGGTAACTCAATTATGATCAAACGACATTGAGCATCATCACTATCGTTTGGAAAGCCACATTGCACAGACAAAGGTTGTTGCTTGGTTAACAATGCTACTCCATAATGCCCTTTTTGTCCGTGATAATGTAAGTGATAACCAAACTGTGCTAATTCATCAATGGGAAACTGATCGTTATGAACTTTAGTTTCTTGTAAACCAATAATATCTGGTTGGTGTGTCTCAATAATTGCTGATAATTGATGAATTCGAGCGCGAAGGCTATTAATATTAAACGAGATAACTTTCATAATAAATTTATTATATTTAATTCCATGTTATAAACTAAATACGCATCGTAACAAAAATACGTTATACTGTTAAGCTATTACAATAAAAACCACCATTTGTGATAAAGGGAATCACTAAATATGTCTACGGAATTACTTGCCTTGCGCGATAAAATCGATGAAGTCGATAAATCCATTTTATCTTTAATTACAAAGCGATTAGCATTAGTTGCCGAAGTTGGCGAAGTAAAAAGCAAACATGGCATTCCGATTTATGATCCCAATCGTGAAGCGGATATGTTAGCTAAAAGGCGACATGAAGCTGAAAAAGTAGGCATATCTCCCAATTTAATAGAAGATATTTTACGTCGTTTAATGCGTGAGTCTTATATTAGTGAAAATGATAAAGGTTTTAAAAAAGTCTATAGTGGTCAAGGATCAATAGTGATTGTTGGTGGTAATGGGCAAATGGGACGATTGTTTGCTCATTTATTTACCCTATCTGGCTATCAGGTTAAAACATTAGGTTCTAAAACTATGCATCAAGCAGCCGAAGTGGTTACTGATGCAGTGGCTGTTATCGTGACAGTACCTATTAACAAAACCTGTGAAGTCATTAAACAACTACCACCATTACCCAAAGATTGTATTTTAACGGATTTTACATCTATAAAAGCCAAGCCTCTCCAGGCAATGCTTGATAAACATCAAGGGCCTGTAGTCGGTTTACACCCAATGTTTGGTCCAGATGTACCAAATTTAGCCAAACAAATTATTGTTTATTGTGAAGGGCGATATCCAGATAAATACCAATGGCTAATAGAACAAATGCGTATTTGGGGAGCCAATTTATGTGCGATTAATGCCAAAGAGCATGACAAATGCATGTCATTCATCCAAGCATTACGCCATTTCACTTCGTTCTCATATGGTGTCAATTTGCAACGAGAACAGGCCGATTTAGAGCAATTGATCGCACTTTCTTCGCCAATTTATCGCCTTGAATTGATGATGGTTGGGCGCTTATTTGCTCAAGATCCTGAGCTTTATGCCGATATCATCATGGCGTCAGATGATAATATTGAATTAATCAAACGCTACTATGAACGCTTTGGGCAAATGGTCGAACTTATTGAACAACGTGACAAAACTAAATTTATTAAAAGTTTTAACGAAGTTACGCAATGGTTTGGTAGTTATGCCGAACGTTTTATTAAAGAGAGCCAAGGATTATTAAAATTTGCCAATGACAATCGAGAGTAGTTTTATATTAAAAAGTATACTTTCCTGAAAGTTTTTCACAAATTAAAATATACTTTTTATCAAAAGATAGTTGTTAGAAATAATAAATGTTAGTGTGAGGGAATATCATGTCTAATCGAAAATACTTTGGTACAGATGGGATTCGCGGTAAAGTTGGCCAGTATCCTATTACACCAGATTTTGCGCTTAAATTAGGCTGGGCTGCTGGGCGAGTGCTAGCCAAAGATGGCGTTAAAAAAGTATTAATCGGTAAAGATACCCGCATTTCAGGCTACATGCTTGAATCAGCACTAGAAGCGGGATTTGCTTCTGCTGGTGTTGCCGCTGCGTTTACAGGACCAATGCCAACCCCGGCAATTGCCTATTTAACCCGCACTTTTCGTGCTGATGCCGGCGTTGTCATTTCTGCCTCGCACAATCCTTTTTATGACAATGGTATTAAATTCTTTTCAACCGAAGGGAAAAAGCTTGATGATACAATCGAACTAGAAATTGAAGCCGAACTTGAAAAAGAGATCGATTGCGTTGAATCCAAACAACTTGGTCGAGCTAGCCGTATTACCGACGCTGCAGGGCGTTATATTGAATTTTGTAAAAGCACATTTGACCATGATTTAAGTTTGTCTGGATTAAAAATTGTTGTCGATTGCGCTAATGGTGCCACCTATCACATAGCACCCAAAGTATTACGAGAACTAGGAGCACAAGTAATAAAAATTGGTTGTGAGCCAGATGGTGTTAACATCAATGAAAACTGTGGCGCAACTGACATAAAAGCGCTTGCTAAACGAGTTATTGATGAAAAAGCCAATTTAGGTTTTGCCTTAGATGGCGATGGTGACCGCATTATCATGGTTGATCACGAAGGTCGAAAAATTGACGGCGATTTAATTATCTATATCATTGCCCGTGAAGCATTAAGACAAGGTCAACTAAAAGGTGGCGTTGTCGGTACATTAATGAGCAATATGGGGCTTGAAATTGCCCTTAAAAATCTCGGTATCCCATTTGCTCGTGCTAAAGTTGGTGATCGTTATGTACTTGAAAAACTAATCGAAAAAAATTGGCGCTTAGGTGCCGAAAATTCGGGACATGTTTTATTATTAGATAAAACCACCACTGGTGATGGTATTATTGCTGGCTTACAAGTATTAGCAGCAATGATTCGTAATGATATGTCATTAGCTGACTTGTGCAGTGGTATGACAATGTTACCACAAGTATTAATTAATGTTCGGTTTTCAGGTGAAAACGACCCCTTAAATAGTGATGAAGTAAAAGCGGCAATTAAACATGCAGAAAAACAGCTTGGTCATAATGGTCGAGTTTTGATCCGTAAATCAGGAACCGAACCGCTAATTCGTGTTATGGTAGAAGGAAGCAATGAAAACGAAGTGCAAAAGTTGGCAGAAACTATCGCTACAGCAGTTAAAGCCTAAAAATACCCCCAATCATGCCCATTAATTAAGACATTAATTGAGCTATATTGAAGTTAGAATAGTAAAAGAAGTTGCGTGCATTTACGTAAAATTAGTAAAAAGTGTCTAAAATTTTAATTTTGTTAATCAAAGGTTGACTTGTTATAGGCAATTAGGTTTAAAATAGTAACTTCAGATTATTACAGCAATTGCTTATATCTTTCAACTGAAAACATGAGCAATATTTTTTATTTTTTAAAAATAGGTTAAGAGGGTTATATGTCGGTTTCCTCTCCAGCTTCACCACAAGCTTATATCAAGCATCATCTTGAGAACTTGCAAGTAGGTTCTGGTTTTTGGACCTTAAATCTTGACTCATTGTTCTTTTCGATCTTACTTGGTGTTATTTTTTTGTGGATATTCCATCGTGTAGCAAGAAAAGCCACCAGTGGTGTCCCAAGTAAACTGCAATGTGCAGTAGAAATGATCTTCGAATTTGTCAATAATACTGTTAAGGACATGTTTACTGGTCAAAATAAACTCATTGCGCCGTTAGCATTAACTGTGTTTATTTGGGTTTTCTTGATGAATTTAATGGATCTTATCCCTGTTGATTTTCTACCTTATGCAGGTCAGTACCTAGGTCTGTCACACTTGAGAGTTGTACCAACCGCAGATGTAAGCATTACTATGTCAATGTCCTTAGGTGTGTTTGCACTTATCATCATTTACTCAATCAAGTACAAAGGAATTTCAGGATTTGTTAAAGAATATACCTTGCATCCATTTAATCACTGGGCATTTGCACCTATCAATTTAGTACTTGAATTAGTTAGTCTATTAGCGAAACCTGTTTCTTTAGGGCTTCGACTTTTCGGAAATATGTATGCAGGTGAGCTTATTTTCATCTTAATTGCTGGATTATTACCTTGGTGGTCACAGTGGGTATTATCGTTACCATGGGCCATTTTTCATATTTTAATAATTACGTTACAAGCTTTTATTTTTATGGTGTTGACGATCGTCTATTTAGCTATGGCGTCGGCAACGGAAGATCATTAATTTTAATATTTTTTTGTTAATAAACTGGAGTATATAATGGAAATGTTATTTGTAGCCGCAGGCATTATGATGGGATTAGCTGCAATTGGTGGTGCAGTTGGTGTTGGTTTATTAGGCGGTAAATTTTTAGAAAGTGCTGCTCGTCAACCGGAATTAATGCCTATGTTACGTACTCAATTCTTTATTGTTATGGGTCTAGTTGATGCAATCCCAATGATCTGTGTAGGTATTGCACTTTACGTTATCTTCGTGGTTGCAGGTTAATAAAAATTTAAGGGGGAATCGTGTCATGAATATGAACGCAACTCTCCTCGGCCAAGCAATTACATTTGTATTGTTTGTTTGGTTCTGTATGAAGTTTGTTTGGCCTCCTGTTATTGGCGCAATTGAAAAACGCCAAAAAGAGATAGCCGAAGGACTTGCTTCAGCAGAAACAGCAAAAAAAGATTTGGAATTAGCCAAAGCGAATACATCTGACATAATGCAACAGGCTAAGGTTGAGGCTAATGCAATTATTGAGCAAGCGAATAAACGCAAAGCAATCATTCTTGAAGAAGCAAAACAAGAAGCTTCTCGCGAAAAAGAACGAATTGTTGCTCAAGGACTTGCCGAAGTAGAAGCTGAACGCAAACGAGCAAGAGAAGAGCTTAAACAACAAGTCGCTACACTCGCTATTGCTGGTGCAGAAAAAATTATTGAACGTTCTGTTAATGAAGCCGCAAATAGCGACATCATTGATAAACTCGTAGCTGAACTATAAGGAGAATAGAGCAATGGCTGACTTAATTACGATTGCTCGCCCTTATGCTAAAGCCGCTTTCGAATTTGCGATAGAAAATAACAGCATCGAATCATGGCATAAAATGTTAGTGCTAACATCTGAAGTGAGTAAAGATACTCAAATAAGAAGTGTCTTAACATCTGATATGAAAACTGATTCGGTGGCTAATTTACTCATCAACATCTGTAAAGATGTGTTAGATGAGTTTAGTACTAATTTTATTAAGATTATGGCTGAAAACAAACGATTATCACTTCTTCCTGAAGTGTTAATCTTGTTTGAACAATATTGTTTAGATAAAGAATCACAAGCAGATGTTGATGTAATTTCTGCCAGTGAACTAACTAATGAGCAACTTAATAAAATTTCTGTCGCTGTCGAAAAACGTTTATCACGAAAAGTAAAACTAAAATGTCATATAGATAAATCGCTCATTTCTGGTTTTATTATTCGTACGGGCGATATGGTTATTGATAGTAGTATCAGAGGGCGTTTAAATCGTTTAAATAACGCTCTACAGTCTTAAGGGGACTGACAATGCAGCTAAATTCAACTGAAATAAGTGAACTAATTAAAGAGCGGATAGCTCAGTTCAATATTGTGAGTGATGCTCACAATGAAGGAACTATCATATCTGTAAGTGATGGTATCCTTCGAATCCACGGATTAACTGATGTAATGCAAGGCGAAATGATTGCATTACCAGGTGGCCGATATGCAATGGCATTAAACCTTGAAAGAGACTCCGTCGGTGCGGTAGTCATGGGGCCATACGAAGACTTGTCTGAAGGTATGAAAGTACAATGTACTGGCCGTATTTTGCAAGTACCAGTTGGTGAAGGTTTATTAGGCCGCGTTATTAACACACTAGGTGAACCAATTGATGGTAAAGGCTCACTTCAACATGACGGTTTTTCACCAGTAGAAGTAGTTGCACCCGGTGTTATCGATCGTAAATCCGTTGACCAAGCATTACAAACTGGTTATAAAGCCGTTGACTCAATGATTCCAATTGGACGAGGTCAACGTGAACTTATCATCGGTGACCGTCAAACAGGTAAAACAGCACTTGCTGTCGATGCAATCATCAACCAACGCGACTCTGGTGTAAAATGTATTTATGTTGCCATTGGTCAAAAACAATCAACTATTGCCAATGTTGTACGTAAACTTGAGGAGCATGGTGCACTTAAAAACACAATTGTGGTTGTAGCATCAGCGTCTGAATCAGCTGCGTTACAATACTTAGCGCCATATGCTGGTTGTGCAATGGGTGAATACTTCCGCGATCGTGGTCAAGATGCATTAATTGTTTATGATGATTTATCTAAACAAGCTGTTGCTTACCGTCAAATTTCGCTATTACTTCGTCGTCCGCCTGGACGTGAAGCTTATCCTGGTGATGTATTTTATCTTCATTCTCGCTTACTTGAACGCGCAGCGCGAGTCAACGAAGCCTATGTTGAAGAGTACACTAAAGGCGAAGTTAAAGGAAAAACAGGCTCATTAACAGCATTACCAATTATTGAAACTCAGGCTGGTGACGTTTCAGCATTCGTACCAACTAACGTAATTTCGATTACTGATGGTCAGATTTTCCTTGAAACTAGCCTATTTAACTCAGGTATCCGCCCTGCGGTTAACCCTGGTATTTCGGTTTCACGTGTGGGTGGTGCTGCACAAACTAAGATAATGAAAAAATTATCAGGTGGTATTCGTACTGCGCTTGCACAGTATCGTGAATTAGCTGCGTTCTCTCAATTTGCATCAGACTTAGATGAAGCAACAAGAAACCAATTAAGTCACGGTGAAAAAGTAACAGAATTGTTAAAGCAAAAGCAATACTCGCCAATGACTGTTGCTGAACAATCAATAGTACTTTACGCCGCTGAACGTGGTTATCTTGAAGATGTAGAATTAGCTAAAGTATTACCATTTGAAACAGCACTACTTGCTTATGCCCATAGTCAATATGCCGATTTTGTTAAATCAATTGATGGAACAGGTAATTACAATGATGAGATTGAAGCTAAGCTAAAAGAATTACTTGAAAGCTTTAAATCAACTCAAACATGGTAAGGGTGAGGTAAAAAATGGCTAATGCAAAAGAGATTAGAACAAAAATTGCCAGTATCCAAAGTACGCAAAAAATCACTAAAGCGATGGAAATGGTTGCCAATTCTAAAATGCGTAAAACGCAAGATAGAATGGCTGCTAGTCGACCATATGCCGAAATGATTCGTGAAGTAATTGGACATTTAGCGTTAGCTCAGATAGGCGCCAAACATCCTTATTTAGAAGAAAGAGATGTAAAGCGAGTTGGCTATCTTATCATTTCAACCGATCGTGGTTTATGTGGTGGTTTAAATATCAATCTTTTTAAAACTGTCATTGCTGATATGTCAGCATGGCAGGAAAAAGGTGTTGAAGCTGATGTTGCTTTAATTGGTTCGCGTGGTGTTTCGTTTTTCTCGTCAGTGAAAGCGAACATCTTAACTCAAGCTACTAATTTGGGCGATGAACCAAATTTATCCGATTTAATTGGGCCGGTAAAAACAATGCTTGAGGCATATGACAACGGTAAAATTGATAGATTATATATTGTCACAAACAAATTTATTAATACGATGTCACAAAAGCCGACAATTCAGCAATTATTACCTTTACCACCATCAGAAGATAAAAAACTCAAAGCTTCATCATGGGATTATATTTATGAGCCTGATGCTAAATCACTATTAGACGTGATTTTACGTCGCTATATTGAATCACAAGTCTATCAAGCAGTGGTTGATAATTTAGCGAGTGAACAAGCAGCAAGAATGGTGGCCATGAAAGCGGCAACGGATAACGGTGCAAACCTAATTAATGAATTACAAATTGTGTATAACAAGGCACGTCAAGGTGCTATTACTAATGAATTAATTGATATTGTATCCGGTGCAGCCGCTGTTTCAGGTTAGTGCTAAATATTGGCTTATAGTTAAGAAAAAGACGTAGAGGATTAAAAATGGCTACTGGAAAGATTGTCCAGATCATCGGTGCGGTGGTTGATGTCGAATTCCCAGAAGATGCAGTACCAAAGGTATATGATGCATTAGAAGTGGAAACAGGCACTGAAAAATTAGTTCTGGAAGTTCAGCAACAATTAGGTGGTGGCGTTGTATGTTGTATCGCAATGGGTTCATCTGATGGTTTAAGACGTGGACTTGACGTAGTAAACACAGGTCACGGCATTGAAGTACCTGTTGGTACAAAAACACTAGGTCGTATTATGAACGTACTTGGTGATCCTGTTGATAAAGCAGGTCCTATTGGAGAAGAAGAACGTTGGGCGATTCACCGTGCAGCCCCAACCTATGAAGAACTTGCAAACTCAACCGAACTACTTGAAACAGGTATTAAAGTTATCGACTTAATTTGTCCATTTGCTAAAGGTGGTAAAGTTGGTCTGTTTGGTGGTGCTGGTGTAGGTAAAACCGTTAACATGATGGAGTTGATCCGTAATATCGCTATTGAACACTCAGGATACTCAGTGTTTACTGGTGTGGGAGAACGTACTCGTGAAGGTAATGACTTTTACCACGAAATGAAAGAATCAAACGTACTTGATAAAGTATCATTAGTTTACGGCCAAATGAATGAGCCACCAGGAAACCGTTTACGTGTTGCGTTAACTGGTTTAACTATGGCTGAAAAATTCCGTGACGAAGGTAAAGATGTTTTATTATTCATCGATAATATTTATCGCTATACATTAGCTGGTACTGAAGTATCTGCGTTATTAGGTCGTATGCCATCGGCAGTAGGTTATCAACCAACATTAGCTGAAGAAATGGGGTTACTACAAGAACGTATTACTTCAACTAAGACCGGTTCGATTACTTCAATCCAAGCGGTGTATGTGCCAGCAGATGACTTGACTGACCCATCACCAGCAACAACCTTTGCTCACTTAGATGCGACAATCGTATTAAGTCGACAAATTGCTTCTTTAGGTATCTATCCGGCAGTGGATCCATTAGATTCAACTAGTCGTCAATTAGATCCTTTAGTTGTTGGTCAAGAGCACTATGATTGTGCACGAGGTGTTCAGTCAATTCTACAACGTTATCAAGAATTAAAAGATATTATTGCTATTCTTGGTATGGATGAGTTATCTGAAGATGATAAATTGATCGTTGCTCGTGCACGTAAAATTCAGCGCTTCTTATCTCAACCATTCTTTGTTGCAGAAGTATTTACTGGTTCACCAGGAAAATATGTACCTTTAAAAGATACGATCAGTGCATTTAAAGGAATCATGAATGGTGATTATGACCATATTCCTGAACAAGCATTCTATATGGTTGGTTCAATTGATGAAGCGATTGAGAAGGCAAAATCTCTCTAAGAGATTCATTGAACGAAGATCGTATTAATGGAGATCGTATTATGGCACTAACTTCCTATCAATTAGAAGTTGTTAGTGCTGAATCTCACCTGTTTTCGGGTGATGTTCAGCGAATCAGAGTCACAGGTAAGGAAGGTGAACTTGGGATTTATCCTGGCCATACCCCTTTACTCACAACTATAAAACCAGGCATGGTCGGCATTGTGAAAGCGGATGGTGAAGAAGAGTTTATTTATCTATCTGGTGGCATCTTAGAAGTACAACCTAACATCGTAACTATCTTGGCAGATACTGCAATTCGTGGTGAAGATTTAGATGAAGCAAGAGCACAAGAAGCAGTAAGACAAGCACAAGAACATATCAATCACCCAAGTGATGATATGTCATTTGCACAAGCATCTGCTGAATTATCAAAAGCTTTGGCAAAAATTCGCGTTATCGAATTGACTCGCCGTATGGGGCAATAATTTGCTTTTGATTTTTTATCAAACACAAAAGGCTATTTTGTATTACAAGTAGCCTTTTTTAACTTTCCGATAAGTTGATTGCTAAAGGACTTTCCTACATTTAACTTGTGAGTTGTACCCATTCTATATCCAAATTAAAGCTAAAAAAGATTAGTTAATCAATCGAATTATTTACTATCTACACTTAAATTATTTTTCGATACAAAATAAACGTCGCTCAATCCAGCTGAACAAAATTCAGTAATATCATTTTCGTTAACTTCTACTGCATCACCTTTTGTTATAACTTGATAGCTATTGCCATTATCATCATAAAAAACGAAGCGATAAATTTGGGTATATACATATTTTTTCTTTATCATATTATTTGTATTTTTCTTTTTTTCTGATGCCAATAATGTTACTGTTGTTTTTGATGGATCTAAATCAGCCATCTCAACGATTCCTCCATCATATTGCATCCACCAAGCCGCATTATTCATGAAAGCATTTGCACAATTAGGTGTTTTAGCAAAAGAGATTATAGGCCACATTATTAGCCCAATAATTAAGAAATTTTTTTTCATTTTACAACCTTTAATTTTTTGTCTTGCCGTATTCATTTAGCTAACTAATTGATAAAGCAATAATATATCTTGGTTAAACAAGTCTGAAATCTTTAGTAATTTCACTAATTAATCAAAATAATCAACTTGGCGTTTTGCTACTAAATAATTATCAACGTTACCTATTGAGCATTCTTTATCAGAATCTTCACTTTTTGTGATGACTTCGTAAGATTTATTTTGATTATCATACAAAACAAAGTGGTAAATTTGTGTATATAAACCCTTACTTTTCTGTTCAGATGCTAAAAGTGTTATTCTCAATTTTGATTGATTCAAGTTTTCAATCTCCACTATATTACTACTTTTCAACCACTCTTTAGCCTTATTCAAATCGTGATTATGGCAATCTGGTCCTTTAGCAAAGGATAGAATTGGACATAATATTAACAATATTAATAAAGAAAGCTTTTTCATATAATTACCTTAAATTATTCTTTTTTACCTATATCGTTGACTAAAAATAGTCTAAAATACCGAGTTTACTTACCTATTATTAGATAACCTATTGATGAACTTGGCTTTTGGATATTAGATATTTATTCACATCACTCATTGAACATTCTTCGTATGATGCTTGGCTTTTTGTAATAACTTCGTAACTATTACCATTCTTATCATAAAAAATAAAGTGATAAATTTGCGTATATAAATCTTTTTTTATTTTCTCTGAGGCCAATTGCATTATTTTGGTTTTTGATTCATCCAAGTCTTGGATATCTACTATCTTTTCATTTTTCATCCAAACCATGGTCATGTTCATAGGCCAAGTATAACAATTAGGTCCTTTGGCTAAAGATACTAGTGGCCATGACATTAACAATATCAGTATAGTTAGTTTTTTCATATTATTACCTAAATTGATTTCTTGTAGATGACGCCACAAAGTGTACCATGTAAAAATTAAGTTGTAATTATAGACTGCTGATCTTTTGTGTTTATATATTAATCAACAATACATTGGTAGCCACAAAAGTATAAATACCAGCGATAACATGCTGGCATAATTCCTATTTGTTCTAAATGCTGAGTTATTGCACCTGAGCTATGTTGATGTGCTTGCACAATAGATCATCGAAAAAAAACATTCGAAATCAGCTATACTTAATAATTATTTGATAATATACATTAATATACTTTTTTCTAAATCATAAATTAAAACGTCTATAGACTGTATTACATTCACTAAATGTAGTCGGTAAATTTCGCCAAGAAATACCCGTTCTTATTTGGAACAGTATTTCCTCAAATGTCACTCTATATTCTGTTTTATTATAAACTCGACTCGTACTTTTCATTATTTTCAGTCGCGTTTTCCTTCCCACTGCTTACCTGTTAACATTGTTAACGGTATAATGAACTAAGTTATGGTTATTTTTGGCAAAATTATTATAACGTTCACTATGTCATTTAAAAACTGCCATCAAAGATAAATACATCCTAGATAAATTGTGATTTTTTAATCGTGTGATAACGTAATTTTTTATTTTACCACGTGAAACCCAACTAGTTAGTGGTGTATAAATTACTTTATTAGCCGTTTCAAAAATATATGGCTTACCATTTGTATTAAAAATAATTACCATATGAATGTATGGAGAGTTTGTTGCTTGTTCAACAGCCAGACTTTGTTGATTGTGTGGATGGAAAAATAAAATCACTATCTTGAGGTTTATAACTAGCAATACTAAAAAGCTAACTAAAGACAGACAGCATAAATAATATAATAAAACGTATTAAATTCCCCTTACCTGTAAATAATGTTATAAATTATAAAATAGCTACTTATAAAATAGTATTTGTAAGTAGCTATCTAAATGGGAAACTAGTCTTGATGAGTAAAAATAGAAGCAAATTTATTTTTATACATCTCTTTACTAGCCTTAACAAATCGAATTGTTTTGAAAATACCTAATAAGCTTGCTTGATGCATACGGTATAACAAACGATGAATAGTTAAAGCAAAAAAACCTTTAACATTCATTTCGCGTTTACCAGCAATTTTAACTACACCTTGTGCTGTATCATGGAGAGAAATAATCGTTCCATTATCAACATAATTAAATGATTTCATGGGTTTATTATTTAACATGTTAATGATATTTTCATAACATATTTTTGCCATTTGATGTGCGGCTTGTGCTGTAGCTGGTGAGGCTCGGCCGCTGTCTTGCATAGCATAAGCACAATCACCAATAACAAAAATATTATCATCGCGCGTTGTTTGTAATGTTGGTTTAACCACCAGTTGATTCGAACGGCTTGATTCTAAACCAGCAATATCTTTTAAATAGTCTGGCGCTTTTACACCTGCAGTCCAAATCATAATATCTGCGCTAATAATATCGCCTTCCTTTGGATAAAAGCCGTCACTTTCCGCCTTGGTTATCATGGTTTTTGTTAATACATGAATACCACGTTTTTGAAGGGTATCGGTAATATTTAATGCCGTTTTTTCAGGTAAAGCAGGTAAAATACGGTCAGTTGCTTCAATAATAGATACATCAAGCAAATCAGAACACATTTTATTACGACCACAGTTGCCAAATGTTTCAACCATATGAGGTAACTCAGAAGCTAATTCAACACCTGTTGCGCCACCACCAACAATAGCAATACGAATTTTATCTTCAGTCGTCGTTTCATGTTCATCAATAATTGAACAAAAACTAGCAAATTTTGTAATCAGTGTTTCACGTAGACGAATTGCAGCGTTTTGGTCATCTAAAAAGATACAATGTTCTTTAACTCCAGGTGTGCCAAAATCGTTTGAAGTACTTCCTATTGCCACAACTAATGTATCATATGGTACAGAAATAGATTCACTATTTGAATTCTCAATAATAACATGCTTTTCTTCACGATTAAGATTAGTAAACGTGCCTTGAATAAATTGAAAATGGTGTTGTTGTCCTTGTTCAGCATAATCAATTTTATCAGCTTGCTCATTTAGAATACCAGTAGCAACTTCATGTAATAAAGGTTTCCAAATATGATAAGTATTTTTATCTATTAGTGTAACCTCGGCTTGATTACTTTTCCCTAATTTATCGCCGAGATCAGTTGCTAATTCTAATCCTCCTGCGCCACCACCAATAATAATTATTTTAACCATATTAAATACCTTAAATTTTTATTTTTTAATAGTTTACTAAATAAGTAGGTTTTTATCTATTTTATTTGACTAATATCACTTATAAATAAAACCTATTAAAGTATCATTTTATAATTAATAAAATTTATTTTAAGTAGATATAAAAAATCAGTTACCACTATAATAACTTAGTATTGATATTAATTCATTTTTAAATTAAATTGATATGCTTTGTGTAAATAAAGCAATTTTCGTATAATGGGAGAGAGTAAATTTTACATATGCTTATTTTACAAAGTATATAATAATTTTAATTCTCTATTTCTTATCTCTTTAATACCACTCTATACAAAATTTTATGAACAAAAAAGTTTTTACTATTATTGCGTTAATCGTTATTTTAATATCAATGACGATTTTAATTCGCTCACACAATAGTCAGTTTATCCTACAAGGAGAAGTTGATGCACCGAATGTTAGCGTTGCTTCTAAAGCCAAAGGTAGAGTGCAATTTATTCATGTTCATCGAGGTGATGACGTTAAACCTGGTGATATTCTTATTACTCTCGATAGCCCTGAGCTTTTAGCTCAAGTCAAAGCGGCTGAAGCAGCGCGAGACCAAGCAAAAGCTCAATTAGCACTTTCGGAGCATGGAACTCGTGAAGAAAGCATTCGTTATTATGAAGCAATTCTTGAGCAAGCAAAGGTAACATATGATAATGCTTCCAAAGAATATGAGCGTAACAAAGCTATTTCGGCCAAAGGTTATGTTTCTCAATCTATCTTAGATAATGCTTTAAAAACACGTGACTCAGCTTTTCAACAAGTTCAATCAGCACAAGCTAATTTAGACCAAGCTAAAAATGGAGATCGTATTGAGCAACGTGAAATTTATGCTGCCAAATTGGAAGAAGCTGAAGAGCAACTTAAACAGCTACAAATACAATATGATGATTTACAAGTTAAAGCGCAAGTAGCAGGTGAAATTGGTTCTATTCCTGCTGAAGTCGGCGAATTGTTTAATGCTAACAGCCCATTGTTAACAGTGATTCAATTACCTCAAGCTTATTTTGTATTTAACTTGCGTGAAGATATTATGTCTAATATTCGCAAAGGTGATCATATTATACTTGAAGTACCTGCACTCAATCACAAAGAAATTGAAGCCGAAATTCGTTATATAGCACCAATGGGCGATTATGCAACTAAACGTGCAACAAGAGCAACAGGAGATTTTGATTTAAAAACCTTTGAAGTAAGACTCTATCCTATTGCACCTGTTGAAGGTTTACGTGCAGGTATGAGCACATTATGGAAGCTAGACAAATAATGTTAGATTTCTGGCATCGTTTTAAAGAGGCGTTTAACGCCGAAATACCACAAATTTTTAGGCGATTTACCTTTCACTGGTTAATGTGGATTATGCCACTAATTATCTTTGTGTTAATTAGTAGTATTTTTTATCGAGGTGTATTATATGATTTACCAGTAGGTTATATTGATCAAGATAAGAGTACTTTATCACGCGAACTCGTGCGTAATCTTAATGCTGCAGCACATGCAGATCTTATCAATTATGATAGCCAACTTTTTGATGCTGAGCGTGATCTGCAAAAAGCAAAAATTTATGCGCTACTTTATATTCCACCTAATTTTGAAGCGGATGTATTATCAGGTCGCCAACCTACACCAATGCTTTACTATAATGCGTTATATTATAGTGCTGGATTATATTCGATCATGGATTATTCTGGGTTGATAGCAACAATCAATACCCAATATCGAACCACCATGGCTACGAGTATTGGCATGCCAGTTCCCCCATTGGCAAAAGTTAACTTTAATTATGATGGTTTATTTAATGCTAGTGGTAACTCAATGTACTTCCAACAATTTTCCGCAGTAGTGCATTTATTGCAGCTATTTGTTGTAACCACAACAATTCACATTTTAGCACAGTTGCCAAAGCGAACTCGTCCTAGCTACCCTTTTGTTTTAGGGAAATTAGCACCTTATACAATTTGGTTTACTATGCTGCTTATTTTTGAAATTGCTATGCTCGTTTTGTTTTCTAATGCGCGTGTATCAGGTTCTCCGTTTGCCATGATGATAGTGGTATTTTTCTATGTTATTGCAGCACAAAGCATTGGTATTTTGCTATACACTTTTACTAAAACTCCTATTGATGCCTATACTTATATAGGTATTTTAGTTGGACTTGCATTAACTTATTCTGGTGTTGTTGTACCTGAACTATCCATGCCATGGATTGCTAGATTTATCTCTTCGCTTGAACCATTAACTTATGCACTAAATAAACTGTTCGATCTGTTTTTGCGTCACTCTAGTTATTTGTCGGTGTTAAAAACATGCGGAATTTTAATGATCTATCCAATTATTATTACCGTATTAGTCAGAAAGCGTCTAGTAAGACGTTTACATTCACAGTAAGAGGATAAATTTAGATGATTAAAATATTTTGGTCTTCATTTATAAAAATATTCTTTTATCTGTTAGGACGACCAATGTGGTTATTGTTACTGTTGTCAGTATCATTAATGAGCCTTGTTTATATTAATGGAACTATCACTAATTTACCGATAGCAATTGTTGATCAAGATCATACTCCAACAAGCCGTGGTTTAATTCGCTCATTAGAAACAAGTTCAAAAATTGATACGATTATTTATGAAAGCTCTCTTCAAGCTTATGATGATATCAATAATCGTAAACTTTTTGCTGTGATCACAATTCCAAGAGATTTTGAAAAGCGTCTAATAAATGGTGAAGAAGTTACAATTCCTGCATATGGTGATGCTTCAAGTCGTTTAGCTAATGGTTTAATACAAGTTGATATAAAAGGGATATATCAGCAGATATTGACTGAATATAATACTAAAATAATGCGTAATAACGGATTTTCAGATAAACAGATCAATATTATTTTATCACCTATAAAAGGTCAAACCGAACCACTTTATAATGCAGGCATCAGTTTTGCCGCCATTACCTTTCCAGGTTTGTTAGTCATGTTGCTACAACACTCTTTTTTAATTGCTTCAACTCGTACTAATATCACCTTAAATTCGCTACCTCAAGGCAAACCGCCTAAAATTGTTGTCTTTGGCAGTTTATGTGGGTTATTACCTATTTGGTTATTTTTATCTATTGTATTATTTGGTTTATGGCCTTGGATACTTGGTTATCGGCAATTAGCTAGCATTCCCGAAATATTAATCATGACATTTCCATTATTGCTTGGGGCGCTAGGTTTGAGCAAATTACTAACAGAATGTTTACGCCGTACTGAGATGATATATCTTACATTAGCATTTTTAACCACACCTGTTTTCTATCTTTCAGGAACCATTTGGCCTATTGATGCAATGCCATTATGGGTGAAATGTGTTTCTTATTCTCTACCTTCAACTTGGGCAACCAATATGATTGCAGGAGTGAATCAAATGGGGTTAAGCTTATCAGATAACTGGCTAAATATATTTATGATACTTTTACTAGGAGTAATATATAGCTCGTTAGGTATTTTCATATCAGCCTTACGAGAAGGAAAAGTTAGAAGTATATTTAGAAAAATGAAAACATTTCGATATTCAAAAATGCGTAGCTAAATGATAAATATGGGTAAAGTGCATATACGGAAAATAATCTGAGTTTTACTGAAGGAGCTTTTTATTACTAACACAGTGAATTAATTCAGTATTCCTGTTATTATGATTTATAGTTTTCACTAAAAATAATAACGCTTTGAATGTACAATAAATTTTACCCATGGATTATTAGTTTACGGTTAAAAACCATACCTCTTTCTCTTTCTGCGATATTAGTAGGTAATGCACTAGCTTATTGGCAACATCAATTTAGTTTTTGGATACTACTGTTTTCATTAATTACAGCATCATTGTTACAAATTCTTTCTAATCTAGCCAATGATTACGGAGATGAAATTAAAGGTAGCGATCAAAACAATCTTACTGCTCATAATCGAGGTATACAATTAGGCTTAATTACACTTAAGCAGCTAAAAATAGCGCTATGGATTAATATTTTTTTATGTATTTTATTTGGGCTGATTTTGCTTATATTTGCTTGTAATAATATTTATGAATTATTTATTTTTATATTATTAGGATTATTATCTATTGTTGCCGCAATAACTTATACAATAGGTAAAAAACCTTACGGCTATATTGGATTTGGCGATCTATCAGTACTTACTTTTTTTGGTTTGATTGGTGTCATGGGTAGTTTCTACTTGCAAACTAAGGTATTCTCTTTATCCATTATTTTACCTTCTTTAGGCTGTGGTTTGTTATCCGTTGCTGTGCTTAATATCAATAACCTTCGTGATATAGAACTAGATCGAAAAAGTAATAAGCGTACTTTAGTGGTAATGATTGGTAAATGTATGGGGCGATATTATCATTTATTGCTATTACTCATAGCATTTTGTTCGCTAAGTTTATTTGCATACAATAAATTACAAACAATCTGGAGCGGTTTGTTTATATTAACATTACCGTTATTTATTAAGCATATTTATATGGTTTTTCAATTTAATACGCACAAAGAAGGGGTACCTTTATTATTACAGATGGTCAAACTTGCTTTATTGACTAATTTACTTTATTGTTTGGGGATTATTTTGAGCTAGTTCACGTTTATTTAATTTTAATATCATTTTACTTGGCATTAGCGTTATACTAAATAAACTTATATATCACAGCAAAAGGAGACTTGATAATGGAGTTTGATACTTCAATTCTTTGCGATTATTACCCAGAAGATGTTAACGTAGTTGAACCAATATTTAGTAATTTTGGTGGCGTAGCATCGTTTTCAGGTCAAGCTGTAACAGTTAAATGTTTTGAAGATAACGGCTTACTATACGAAATTTTGCAATCAGACGGCTCAGGAAAAATCCTTGTTATTGATGGAGGTGGCTCTGTTCGTCGAGCGCTAATTGATGCAGAGCTAGTAGATATTGCTGTTCAAAATCAATGGGAAGGAATAATTGTTTATGGTGCTGTTCGCCAAGTTGATTATCTAGCTGAAGCCGACATTGGCATTCAAGCTCTAGCAGCTATTCCTGTTGGTGCTGAAGATCAAGGCATTGGTGAAATTGATATTCGTGTTAATTTTGGTGGAGTGACTTTCTTCTCAGGTGATTTTGTCTATGCTGATAACACAGGTATCATCTTATCTGAAATTGCTCTTGAAATTGAAGATAAATAAAAAATAGTGTGAACCGCCGGTACATATCGGTGGTTTTTATACTTAAACGTATACTTACCTGAAACTTTTTAACAAAAAATCTTTAATTTTAAATCACTCGATTACGAATATAACCACCTGTTACCGTCTTTACTAAACCTTCTAGTTCCATATCTAATAATTTGACGCTCACTTCTGAAATCGACATATTTACTTGTTGAGCAATAATATCAATAGGGATAGGTTGATGATGAATCACAGCAAAAATTTCAGGATACAAAATAGAATTATTCTGTTCTTCTTTAAGCTGATTACACGAGCTATTTACTACTGATAAATAACTATAATAATGCTCTAAAATATCAACTGGTTTAGAAACTAAATAAGCGCCTTGTTTAATTAAATAGTGAGTTCCACTACAGTTTTCATTGTTAATATCACCTGGTAAGGCAAATACATCTCGATTTTGTTCAAGTGCATAGCGCGCAGTAATTAACGAGCCGCTTTTTTCTGAAGCTTCAACCACGAAAGTTCCTAAACTTAACCCGCTAATAATTCGGTTCCGACGAGGAAAATAGACGGATCTGGCTTTTTCAAATGGAAAAAATTCGGACACAATAGCCCCACCTTGCTCCAAAATATCATTGGCTAAGTTTAAATTTGATCTCGGTGCAATTTTTGCTAAACCGCTGCCTAACACTGCGATGGTATGACCCGATACTTCAAGTGCGCCACGATGGCAAATAGCATCTAATCCAAGCGCTAAACCGCTGGTAATTGTTAAACCATTAATAGCTAATTCACTAGCAAAATATCTTCCCCACTGTGCTCCATATTCACTAAATTCACGACTTCCAACCATAGCTAATTGAGGTGAATGTAATAACTGCCGATTACCTAAAACAAACAACAATAAAGGCGGAGAACAAATTTGTTTAAGTAATAAAGGATAATCGTTATCACAATAAGCAATAAGGTATTTTTGTGGGTGGGGTGATTCTAACCATTGAAGTATTGGTTCTAAATGAAGATATGATGTTTCATAAAAACGCACTAATTGAACATCCGACAATCCTAGTTTATTTAACAAACAAGACACATTTTGTATGCTACTTGGTAAACCGTTAGCAAAAAGCTGTCCAATTTTTTCAAAAATATTTTGTTTTCCATATCCAACCATTGAAATTCTTAATAAGAATTCATATTTACTCATCATAATCTTTCCGCACTCGTTTTAAATGATTTAGATATCTTGAATTGATAAGATAAATACTACCAATAGCCAACAAGGGCTATTCATCAGTATGATAAATGTTTACAATGAGCAATAGTTTGAATAAACCCGAAATTTGAGGAGTAGATCGAAGAATTTATGGCTATTTTACCGGTATTACGTTTTCCTGATGAGCGACTTCGCAAAGTTGCTAAGCCTGTTACCAAGTTCACCCCTGAGCTACAAACGATCATTGATAACATGATCGAAACCATGTATGACGAAAATGGTATTGGGCTTGCAGCAACCCAAGTTGATGTACATGAACAAATTATTGTTATTGATGTATCAGAAGATAAAAGCCAAGTTTATGTGATCATCAATCCTGAAGTGATAAGCCAAGAAGGTGAAACGGGTATTGAGGAAGGGTGCTTATCGGTTCCTGATTGTCGTGGATTTGTGCCAAGAGCAGAAAAAATCAAAATTAAAGCCCTAGATCGCCATGGCAATCCTTACGAACTTGATGCCGATGAGTTACTTGCTATCTGTATCCAACACGAAATGGATCATTTAAAAGGTAAACTTTTTGTTGATTACCTTTCACCATTAAAACGTCAAAGAATTGAACAAAAAATGAAGAAACTTGCTCGTGAGGAGCAACGGAATCAATAAAATTAACCGCCACAGTGATTGGCGGTTAACCTATCTAAAGATAACTATTTAGCAACAATTACCATCGCAGGACGAATTAACCGGCCATTTAAGGTATAGCCTTTTTGGATGGTATTTACTATTTGACCTGATTGATGTTCTGGTGATTCAACCATACTAATTGCTTGGTGCACATCAGGATTTAGTTGTGAATCTTCAGTATTAATCACTTCAATACCAAATTTTTTGACAGTATCTAGGAATGATTTTAATGTCAGCTCTAACCCTTCAACAGTAGCTTTATGCTCAGGGTTGGTTTTATCTGTAGATTCTAAAGCTCGTTCTAAATTATCAATAACGGGTAATAATTCATTAGAAAATTTTTCTAGTGCAAATTTACGAGCTTTATCAACATCTTGTTCAACACGTTTACGAACATTATCAATTTCAGCTCGCGCACGAATCATGGCTTCGCTTTCATTTTTTTTAGCCAACTGTAATGCTTGTTCTAGCTCTACAATACGTGCATCTTTTGCGCTTAATTGCTCTTCTAGACTTGGTTGCGCTGGAGCTTCTTGCTCTGTTGTTTCTTCAGCTGGTGTGTCAATGTTAGTTTCATTTTCTGACATATTTTTATCTTGCTCTGTCATAAGGTACTCCAAATAATGTAGTCGAAAACTTAGTGAATTACGGTTATTATGGGGACAATTTTTATGATTACAAGCTTATCAGTAAATTGATATGTAATTTTTTGACCTGTGACGAAAAAATACATATCGTTTATATAAAAGAATAACAAGGATATTTTATGAATACACCTTTTAAATGCATTGGTCTCATTGGGCTTCCTCGTAAATTAGAGGCAATCGAAACTCATCAAGTGCTTTATGATTGGCTTGTTAGTCTTGGTATTCATGTGCTAGTTGAAGATCGCTTAGCGGATCATATTCAATTTCCTGTTAGCCATTATGCTTCGTTAGAAACAATTGGTGAACAAGCTGACCTAGCCATTGTTGTGGGGGGTGATGGAAATATGCTACGTTCAGCTAGGTACTTGTCACACTATAAAATCAAAGTGATTGGTGTTAATCGAGGTAATCTCGGTTTCTTAACGGATATCTCGCATGAACAAGTAATTGAACAATTAAGTCCTGTTATTGCCGGTGAATATGAGGATGATCCTCGTTTTTTATTAGAAGTTTCCATTTATGATAATGGTAATTTGATTAATTCGAGTTTCGCCGTAAACGAAATTGTCGTCACTCCTAACACTGTAGCGCATATGATTGACTATGATGTTTACATTAATGAACGTAATGCGTTTTCACAGCGAGCTGATGGGTTAATTATTGCAACGCCAACAGGCTCTACCGCTTACTCGTTATCGGCTGGAGGCCCTATTTTAGCGCCTCATTTAGATGCATTAATTATTACGCCAATGTTTCCGCATTCGTTAGCAGTTAGACCTTTGGTTATCAAAGGCAATAACCCAATTCATCTTAAATTTCCAACTACTGCGCTTGATTTAAATATTGCCTGTGATAGCCAAATTATTTTACCGGTCAAACCAACGCAAGATGTGATTATTCGCCGATCTTTATATGAATTTAATTTAATTCATACCAAAGATTATGATTATTTTAATAATCTTTCGACTAAGTTAGGATGGTCGCAAAAGATGTTTTAATCTATTTTTGTAAAAAACTTTCAGGAAAGTATGTGTTTTAGTATAAGATTACATCTTAAATAACCAATGTCATGATATAAACGGTGAATGATGAAAAGATAGCTGCAATCACATCATCCACCATAATACCAAAACCGCCAGGTATACGTTTATCAAACCAACGAATTGGCCACGGTTTTGCCATGTCAAAAATCCTAAATGCTACAAAGGCTATCGCAATCCACATAACAGAAAGTTGTGGAATAAAAAATAGGGTGATCCACATGCCAACAAATTCATCCCATACTATATGCCCTGAATCGTGCGTATGGGTATCATCCGATGTTTTTTGGCAAATAAAACAACCAAAAATAAAAGTCACTAAAATAAATACCCAGTATAAAGCTGGTTGTAAACCATAAAATAATAACCAAAGAGGAATCGCCATTAACGATCCCATTGTTCCCGGCATAATTGGAGATAAACCACTACCTAGTCCTACAGCTAAAAAATGAATGGGATTGGTTAACTTGAGGAATTTTTTAAAATCTTTATTTCGTTCTTGTTTTGTCATAATCCAATATTCTTTTAAATAAAATTTGCCGACATTAAGCCGGCAAAAAGAAAGTGCCTAATTTTTTAGCTAAGCATTTAAGTATTGATTATGACAATATTATTCATCTTTGGCTAATGTTGCAACCATTACCGCTTTAATGGTATGTAGCCTGTTTTCGGCTTCATCAAAAACAATACTATGTTCAGATTCAAACACATCATTAGTCACTTCAAGTCCATTGGTTAAACCATATTGAGCTGCCATCTGTTTACCGACGGTAGTGTTCATATCATGAAAAGCTGGTAAACAGTGCATGAATTTGACATTTGGATTATTGGTAAGTTTAATAACATTTTCATTCACTTGATAAGGTGTTAATAATTTAACACGCTCATCCCAAACTTCCTTAGGCTCACCCATTGATACCCATACATCAGTATATAAAAAGTCGACGTCTTTAACTCCTTTGGCAACATCTTCGGTTAAGATAATTTTTGCACCCGTATTTTTTGCTATATCTTGGCACTTTTGTACGAGTTCGGCTTCGGGATGACAGGCCTTTGGTGCAACTAAACGAATTTCCATTCCCATTAAAGCCGCACCTTCCATTAACGAATTTCCCATGTTATTACGGGCATCGCCTAAATAGGCAAATTTAATGCTACTTAATGGGCGATTGCCTATATGCTCTTTCATTGTCATAAAATCGGCTAAAATTTGGGTTGGATGTGCTTCGGTCGTTAAGCCATTCCATACTGGTACACCAGCATATTGGGCTAATGTTTCAACGATCTCTTGACCATAACCACGATACTCAATACCGTCATACATTCGACCCAGCACGCGTGCGGTATCCGCAATTGATTCTTTATGACCGATTTGACTACCACTTGGCCCTAAATAAGTGACATTTGCACCTTGATCAAATGCACCAACCTCAAAAGCACAACGTGTACGGGTGGAGTCTTTCTCAAAAATTAATGCAATATTTTTACCAATCAAACGTTGTTGTTCTTGCCCTTGTTGTTTGGCTTGTTTTAATTCGATAGCAAGATTAATTAATTGATTGATTTCGGTAGAGGTAAAATCAAGTAATCGTAAAAAATGACGCTGATAAAAACCGTGCATGATATAGCTCCTAATAACCGTAATGATGTAAATGATTCTATTTGAATAATTATGCAAATTCAAGTTAAACATCATAATAACCCTAACATTTTACCTTTATGTTGAGATAAGTCTCAAAAATTAGACTTAATTATTAAAATAATTTTTATAATATTGCTTTTTTTGTACAAAAAAGTGTAATAAAATGACCAAATATTGTATCTTTGTAGCTAGGTAAAATTGAATTTTTATTCAAAATTCATGATAATTCATTCAAAGGATCTTTTAGTCATGCAAACTTATGCCCTCCTTATGTTACAAGATGGTTCGCAATTTATCGGGAAATCAATTGGTGCTGATGGTCAAACAGTTGGGGAAGTGGTATTTAACACCTCAATGACAGGTTACCAAGAAATTCTTACCGATCCGTCTTACTGTGAGCAATTGGTTACATTAACTTACCCGCACATTGGTAATGTAGGAACGAATGATACCGATGCCGAATCGAACCAAGTTTATGCAAAAGGCTTGATTATTCGTGATTTGCCATTATTAGCTAGCAACTATCGAAGCGAACTCTGTCTTTCTAGCTATTTAAAAAAACATAATGTTATTGCCATTGCGGATATTGATACGCGGCGCTTAACCCGTATTTTGCGTGAAAAAGGTGCACAGCATGGCGTCATCATAACAGCAACGGACAAAACGACCTTACTTGAAAAAGCCGAAATAGCTAAACAGCAGGCAATCGATTTTAAAGGATTAAGTGGGCTTGATTTAGCCAAAGAAGTGACTTGTTTGACAAGTTATATTTGGTCACAAGGCATGTGGACAAGGCAACAGCAACAGCCTGCTCCAAAACCAGAAAGCCAATTACCATATCATGTTGTTGCTTACGACTTTGGTGTAAAACATAATATTTTGCGAATGTTAGTTGAGCATGGTTGTAAATTAACTGTTGTACCAGCAAAAACGACAGCAAAACAAGTCCTTGCTTTAAAGCCCGATGGGATCTTTTTATCTAATGGTCCAGGAGATCCTGCACCTTGCAGTTATGCGATTGATGCCATTAAACAGTTTTTAAACACAGATATTCCTATTTTTGGCATTTGTTTAGGTCATCAACTTCTTGCGCTTGCTTGTGGTGCTAAAACTATCAAAATGAAGTTTGGTCATCATGGTGGTAATCATCCTGTTAAAGATCTAGAAAATAATAAGGTAATGATCACTGCACAAAATCACGGCTTCGCAGTAGATGAAGCAAGCTTACCAGCTCATTTACGAGCGACGCATAAATCACTGTTCGATGGTTCACTGCAAGGCATTCATCACAATCAAAAACCGGCTTTTAGTTTTCAAGGTCATCCCGAAGCCAGTCCTGGGCCTCATGATGCTGCATCACTTTTTGACCACTTTATTGAGTTAATTAAAATTTATAAGCAGGAGCAATAATCATGGCTAAGCGAACAGATATAAAAAGTATACTAATTATTGGCGCTGGCCCAATTGTTATTGGTCAAGCATGTGAATTTGATTATTCTGGTGCTCAAGCCTGTAAAGCGCTGCGTGAAGAAGGTTATCGTGTTATTTTAGTTAACTCTAATCCAGCCACTATCATGACAGATCCTGAAATGGCTGATGCCACTTATATTGAACCCATTCATTGGACAAGCGTTCGTAAGATTATTGAACAAGAAAGGCCAGAAGCCATTTTACCAACCATGGGCGGACAAACAGCATTAAACTGTGCATTAGAGCTTGAAAAACAAGGTGTATTGAAAGAATTTAATGTTGAAATGATAGGTGCAACAGCCGATGCTATCGATAAAGCCGAAGATCGAAAACGCTTTGATGAGGCGATGAAAAAAATTGGTCTTGATACCGCTCGCTCAGGGATTGCTCATTCGCTTAAAGAAGCTTACGCCGTTCTTGATCAAGTCGGTTTTCCTTGCATTATTCGTCCATCATTTACCATGGGGGGCACCGGTGGCGGTATTGCTTATAACACCGAAGAGTTTGACGAAATTTGTACTCGAGGACTTGATCTTTCGCCAACCAATGAACTACTTATTGATGAATCATTAATTGGTTGGAAAGAATATGAAATGGAAGTAGTTCGAGACAAAAATGATAACTGCATTATTGTTTGTTCAATTGAAAACTTTGATCCAATGGGTATTCATACAGGTGATTCAATTACGGTGGCTCCAGCACAAACCTTGACTGATAAAGAATACCAAATCATGCGTAACGCTTCGATCGCGGTACTGCGTGAAATTGGTGTTGAAACTGGTGGCTCCAATGTACAATTTTCGGTTGATCCAAAGACAGGACGATTAATTGTTATTGAGATGAATCCACGGGTGTCGCGATCATCTGCCTTAGCTTCGAAAGCAACGGGCTTTCCTATCGCGAAAATCGCCGCTAAACTGGCTGTCGGTTATACGCTTGATGAATTATCTAATGATATAACAGGCGGAAAAACCCCCGCTTCATTTGAACCGTCAATTGATTATGTTGTCACCAAAATTCCACGCTTTAATTTTGAAAAATTTGCTGGTTGTAATGATCGTTTAACCACACAAATGAAATCAGTTGGTGAAGTGATGGCCATTGGGCGTACCTTCCAAGAATCAATACAAAAAGCGTTGCGAGGGCTTGAAGTTGGCGCTTCAGGATTTGATCCTAAAATTGATAATTATGCTGATGAAAAAAATATCACCAAAATTCGTTATGAGCTCCAAGAAGCGGGCGCTGATCGGATTTGGTATATTGCTGATGCTTTTAGGGCTGGATTCAACTTAGAAGATATCTTTTTACTAACCAATATTGATCGTTGGTTTTTAGTACAAATTGAAGAGTTGGTTAACCTTGAAAATAAGCTAAAGGAACAATCACTTGCACAGCTTGATCAAGAAACATTGTGGCAATTAAAACGTAAAGGTTTTTCAGATTTACGCATCGCCAAATTGCTTAATACCACAGAACAAGCTGTTCGCGATTTACGTCATCAATATCAAATTCACCCTGTTTATAAACGTGTTGATACCTGTGCGGCTGAATTTGCAACAGATACCGCTTATCTTTATTCAACCTATGAGCAAGAGTGTGAAGCTAATCCTCAATTTAGCCGTAAAAAAATTATGATCCTTGGTGGTGGTCCTAATCGGATCGGACAAGGTATTGAGTTTGATTATTGCTGTGTACATGCGGCATTGGCACTGCGTGAGGATGGTTATGAGACCATTATGGTTAACTGTAATCCCGAAACGGTTTCAACCGATTACGATACTTCCGACCGCCTCTATTTTGAATCTGTCACGCTTGAAGATGTGCTTGAAATTGCACATGTTGAAAAGCCAAATGGTGTTATTGTGCAATACGGTGGGCAAACACCGCTAAAACTTGCTCGTGCGCTTGAAGCAGCAGGGCTACCAATTATTGGTACCTCACCTGATGCTATAGATAAAGCCGAAGATCGTAAACGCTTTCAAGAAGTCGTCGATAAACTGAAATTAAAACAACCTGTCAACGCCACAGTGACCGATATTAATGAGGCTGTCATTGAAGCAGAAAAAATAGGTTATCCATTAGTGGTTAGACCTTCTTATGTATTAGGAGGTCGAGCAATGGAAATTGTCTATAATGAACAAGATTTAAGGCGTTATTTTAAAACAGCGGTAAGCGAATCAAATAATGCACCAGTCTTACTTGATCACTTTTTAGATGATGCAATTGAAGTTGATATTGATGTAATTGCTGATGGTGAGCAAATCCTGATTGGTGGCATTATGGAACATATTGAACAAGCAGGCATTCACTCTGGTGATTCTGCTTGCTCACTGCCAACCCACACCTTAACTGCAGATATTTTAGACAAACTACGACAACAAGCCAAACAATTAGCACTTGAACTCAATGTAAAAGGTTTAATGAATGGGCAATTTGCGGTGAAAGATAATCAAATTTATTTGATCGAAATCAATCCTCGTGCAGCTCGCACTGTACCTTTTGTCTCAAAAGCAACAGGTTTACCATTGGCGAAAATAGCGGCTCGCGTGATGACGGGGCAATCACTTGCCAAGCAAAATGTGACTAAAGAGGTGATTCCTCCGTATTATTCGGTAAAAGAAGTGGTATTACCGTTTAATAAATTCAGTGGCGTCGACCCAATCTTAGGTCCTGAAATGCGCTCAACAGGTGAAGTAATGGGAATCGGTAAAACCTTTGCTGAAGCCTTTGCTAAAGCCCAGCTAGGTAGTTTATCCAATATGAAAAAATCAGGGAAAGCATTATTATCGGTTCGCGATCAGGATAAAACAAGGCTGTTAGAGGTAGCTAAACGGTTAATTACTCATGGGTTTAGTATTGATGCAACTATTGGCACGGCAAAGGTATTACAACAAGCAAATATACCATGCCAAGTCGTAAAAAAAGAAAACGAAGGGCGACCAAATATCCATGACCATATAAAAAATGGCGAATATAGCTATATTCTTAATACCACCTCTGGGCGAGCAGCTATTGAAGCCTCAAAAGTATTACGTCGAAGTGCCATTCAATATAAGGTACATTACGATACCACGATGAATGCTGCTTATGCTACAACTGCAGCGCTAGATTACGATCCGGCACAAACTGTAACGCCATTACAGCAACTTTATTGCTAATCACAAAGATAAAGACGAGTATCACTCGTCTTTAAAAATTCCATCCACAATATAATAACTTAGAAATCATGCAATTGTTGTTAATAAACAATAAAATGCTCGTTTTTGATACAGAATAATGTTAATTTATTTGCTATATTTCAATCAATTTAATTAGTTATTATCATGGATATGATTCATTCTTCTGATCTAAAAACGATCATGCATTCCAAGCGTGCCAATATTTATTATTTAGAGCATTGCCGTGTTTTGGTTAATGGCGGGCGAGTTGAGTATGTTACTGAGCAAGGTCAACAATCGTTATATTGGAATATCCCAATAGCTAATACTACCTGTATTTTATTAGGCACGGGAACATCATTAACGCAAGCGGCAGTGCGAGAGCTTTCACGGGCAGGTGTCATGATTGGCTTTTGTGGTGGAGGCGGAACGCCTCTATTTTCATCAACCGAATCTGAATTCGCTTGTCAATTTTTTTCGCCACAAAGTGAATATCGCCCGACAGAATATCTACAAAGCTGGTGTCAATTTTGGTTTGATGATGAACGTCGATTACAAGCAGCTAAATTATTGCAACAAACACGGCTTAATATTATTAGTGAGTGTTGGCCGCAATTTGATTGGGATATTGATAAAACGCAGTTAGCGCATATTCTTACTGATGCAACACAACAATTTACCGATGTTGATAATAGCCAAGCACTTTTAGCCGCAGAAGGGCGAATTAGCAAACGTCTTTATAGCATGGCAAATCAATTAACCTTACAAGATGATAAATTTAAACGAGAACAAGGCACACGAGGCAAGAGTCATGATCCCGCTAATCAATTTTTAGACCATGGTAACTATTTAGCTTATGGACTCGGCGCAACGGCTTGTTGGGTGTTAGGTCTCCCTCATGGACTTGCTATTTTACACGGAAAAACTCGCCGAGGTGGATTAGTTTTTGATGCGGCAGATATTATTAAAGATGGCATTGTATTACCTCAGGCCTTTTTATCAGCCAAACAAGGCGATAGTGAAAAAGAATTTCGTATGGCTTGTATTGCGCAATTTGCTCAATTAGGTGCACTTGATAGGATTATTGATACTTTAAAACAGATAGCAGATCAAATATGAATATTTTACTTGTTAGTCAATGCAAAAAAAACGCCTTAACCGAAACAAGGCGGATTATCGATCAGTTCGCTGAGCGCTGCGGTGAACGAACATGGCAAAGTCCAATGACCGAAGCAGGGTTACAAACGCTCTATAAATTATTACGCAAAACTGCACGAAAAAATACTGCTGTTGCATGTTATTGGACACATGGTAAAAATTTAACTGATCTTTTGTGGATTGTGGGCGATCGCAGTCAGTTTAATCAAGAGGGACGAGTCCCAACTAATCGTACTAAACGCAATATTTTACGCAGTGACAGCGAAAATTGTTGGCAATATGCAACCAGTATCCAATTAATTACAACCATAGCGGCACTACTTCATGATTTAGGTAAAGCAACGATTGGTTTTCAATCTAAATTACGAGCAGAAACGGCTGTGGCGGCTGATCCTTACCGACATGAGTGGATTTCGTTACAATTATTTTTATTAATGATTCAAGGCTGCACCACGAACGAAGCCTTATTTGATCGATTAGCGCATTTTACTGAATATCGACAACAGAATCCTAATTGGTACCAGCAACTTACCAAAGTTGACAAAAATGATCTCACGCAGTTACCGTTATTGGCGCAATGGATTGCGTGGCTCATTGTGTCGCATCATCGAATGCCGTTTTTACCGGATTCATTAACGGGGGATATTAAAAATTTACAGAAAATAGATTTTGATATATCTGGTTTAACTATCCAAAGTTTTTATAAAACATTTAAGGCAATTGATAAATGGGTTAAAAATAGTCATAGTCAACATATTTCACCCAATGATTTTTGGCTGCTTAAAAGCGATATAACCTCAAGTCAGCCTTGGCTGAAAAAACTAAGCCGTTATGCAGCCAAAGCCCTAAATCATGTGCCTTTAATGCAATTGGCTAATATTGACGCGTTTTTATTGCATATTTCACGTTTAAGCTTAATGGTGGCTGATCATAACTACTCAAGTTTATCTTTATCAAATGACGAGGCAAAAAAAAATAGGGCAATACTGATTGCCAACACAAATTACCAAAAAGAAGCCAAACAGTGTTTGGATGATCATTTGGTCGGTGTAGCTAATTTTTCAGCCCGTTTTGCTCGTTTATTACCAAAAATAACTACGGAATTACCCGCAATTAATCAACATAAACCCTTTACCAAACGAACAACTATAAAACGATTCCAATGGCAAAATCATGCTTTTGATTTAGCAAAAAGTTATCAACAACTATCTGATGAATGTGGCTTTTTTGGTGTTAATATGGCATCGACTGGCTGTGGTAAAACCTTAGCCAATGGGCGGATTATGTATGCGCTTTCAAATCCAAAACGGGGCGTGCGTTTTACCATTGCATTGGGATTACGTGTTTTAACGTTGCAAACAGGTAAAGCATTAAGAGAAAGATTACACTTAAGTGATGAACATCTGGCGATTTTAGTGGGTGGGCGAGCCACAAAAACCTTGTTTGAACTGAGTAATGAAGACATTGAACAAAACGATTCTCAAAAAAAATCAGAAAACCAAGGTAGTGAATCTATCGAATCGTTACTTGATGAATATATTGATGTAGCAGAAAGTGGTATTGCTGATTGTGAATTAGGTACTATTATCGAAGACAGTAAAGCACGGCAATTACTTTATGCGCCTATTGTGACATGTACAATTGACCATATTATTCAAGCTAGCGAATGTAGCCGAGGCGGTAAATATATTGCACCAACGTTAAGATTGTTAACCTCAGATTTGATTTTAGATGAGCCAGATGATTTTGATCAACACGACTTGCCAGCGCTGGCGCGTTTAGTCCATTTAGCTGGATTGTTTGGTAGCAAAGTACTACTGTCATCGGCGACCTTAACGCCAGATTTAATTGCCGGATTATTTGATGCTTACCAAGCAGGACGAAAAATTTGGAATCAAAATAACCAATATGTCAATAATGCCATTGTATGTGGTTGGTTTGATGAATATGAACAGTCGATATCACAACTTGCTGATACTAAAACGTTTAGCGATCATCATCAACAATTTGTAGCAATGCGCATTCATCAATTAGCACAAAGCGCAGTTCGTCGCCAAGGGCATATCTTAGATCTACTAAATTACCAAGAAAATAAAACAGAAAACCAAAAAATTAATTATGGTGTGCTAGCTAAACAATTATTAGATCAAGCTTATCAATTTCACCAAGATCATCATCAAATAGAGAAAACATCACAAAAAAAGGTAAGTATCGGTTTAATGCGTTTTGCCCATACAGAAGATGTTATTTCATTTACAGAAAAAATTTACGCACAAACGAAGTTACCTAATGATACTGCTTTTCATATCGTGGTTTATCATGCTCGACAACTGCTGTTATTGCGTAGCCAGTTAGAAGAAAAACTTGATAGAATTTTAAATCGCAGTGATGAACAGGCACTATTTAACCAACCTGAAATTTGTCAAGCTATAAAAGGTAGCAAGAAAGAAAATCATATCTTTATTGTGATTGGCACACCAGTCACCGAAGTCGGGCGTGATCACGATTATGATTGGGCGATTGTCGAACCATCATCCATGCGCTCTATTATTCAGTTAGTAGGGCGAGTATGGCGTCACCGACCACAAAAAATTGCACAAAAGGCCAATGTGGCCATATTAGGCTCGAATTTAAAAGCAATTGAATCTAAGTATTGTACGGATAAAGCCTGTTTTACTAAACCGGGGTTTGAAGAAGAGCCATTATTTTTGCTGAAAACCCATAAAACCAATGAACTAATCCCAACTCATCAGTTAATAAATATTGACGCTATTCCACGTATTAAGTCCTGCCCTGAAGATGGGCTAACGCTAGCTGAATTAGAACATAAGGTCATGGCAGATCTTTTTGCAATTAATGCCCGTAAAAGTAATTATGTGACCAGCTATTGGCAACAAGGCTTAGCTCATCACCATTGTGTGCATTTACAGGCGATTTCGCCATTTAGAGGAAATGATAAGACACAAGATGAATATATTTGCCAACTCGACGACGATGGCGATTATCAATTTAGCTATGCAGATATCGCATGGCAAACACCAGATGAGCGCTGCGAAGATACACAAAATAGTATAATTGAATATAAAAACTGGTCATTTGATGATCCTAATATCCAACCTTGGCTAATTAATAATGTCGAGCAAGCCATAGCAAAAATAACCGAATATTTCCCAAATAAAACGCCATATCGCTTAGCAAATGAATTTTGTAGCGTAAGCTTATATCGCAATTGCAGTTGGTGTTTTCATCCTTATTTAGGATTTTATAAAAAGAAAGGATAAAAGAATATCAGTTTTTATACTGAAACACATAGTTACCTGAAACTTTTTGACAAAATATCGTCAGGTGCATAATGGTTGCTAGTAAAAGTGAGGTAATTCTTTTATACTTGATGACACTGCTGTGTAAGCAGTTTAGAAACATGAAATTTTGTTTTTGTTTTAGAACTTCACCGCCGTGTAGGCGGTTTTTATTCCCATGATATTTGTTTTGTCTTTAAATATATTTTGTTCCCATGAAATATTTTTATTTTTTTAAAATACATTGAATTTCCATTTGTATTTATGTATAGTTTGTCTTGTAAAGTGATTGATTCGCTATACAAAGAAGTCTCCTCAGATGCTCTACCATCTGAGGATGACATATTTTATCCTTCAACAATTATCAGGAGATAAACGTGAATAATACTAAACCTAACTTAATGCTATGTCAATTTCCATCAGAAAAAGAGTATTTAAACAAGTTACACAAATTTATAATTGATGTTCCAGCAGCTAATGATAAATTTATTATTGAATTACCAACTAAGTCTAAATACTATTCTATGAGAGAGTTAATGGAAATTTTGAATATTTCGACGATTAAAGAGGTTGAATATTTGATTAAAAAATTGGGACTTGAACAACCAAAGTATCGGTATTTCAACTCTTATAAAAAATGGACTTATAATAGCAACGCGTTAAATATATTGAATTTATATTTAAAATATAAAGTGGCATAACATTGAATATAAAAGGCTTATATTATGGTATGTAAGCCTTTTTATTTTAAATTTACAAAAATATAAGGAGGGTCAATGGATAACATATCTTGGCAAGATATAAGAAAAGTAATTTTAGATTTTCTGCAACAACGGCTTGCCAATAATAGTAGCTATAAAAGCGAAACCGCTAAGCTAGAAAAAGCAAAAGAGTTAGGCGATCAGGTCGCAGTGAATGAAGTTCAGCAAAAATTAGATGAATTAGCCAAGCGATTTGAATTTGAAACGTGGATGGAAGATGCGGCAACTAGAAGAATTTCGTGGATAACAATAGGAACTCATTTAAGCAAAGGTATCCATTCATCTAGCTCTGGAGATAACGTTAACATTGCGACCCAATCTAAACTGAGCCATCAAACAGTTATATCTTCTGCAACACCATTCTTGTTAGAACTTGATAGCTCAGGTAACGCCGCTTCATTAGATATATTTTCTCTTTTTAATCAATGTGTTGGTGGAAAGAAAATCCTTCAAGTAATTATGGAAAATCATCCAGCTGTTTTACCTGCACTTTCCGATGATAAGCAAAAAGCATTACTTTATTTAGCTAATTTTAAAAAAGCAATTTTTGGTGATTTTGAACATCCCAAAGCATCAGAGCTTAATAAGCAGATTTATTGGCCGAATAGCCAACAAACTTATTTATCACAGCAAGACAATAATTATCGATTGTTAATTCCGTTACATCCTAGTTCATTGTGTCATTTGGTTTATCAAAAAGTACAATCCCGATTTTCAGACGAAAATAAAAAAGCACGTGAACAGCGACGAATTAAAGATATTGAACATCAATCTTATTTTTCTTTTCAAGATTTAGCGGTGGTTAAATTAGGAGGGAGTAATCCCCAAGGAGTAAGTCAATTAACCAGTAATCAGGGAGGACGTAATTTTTTGTTACCTTCCATGCCACCTAAATTTCAAAAACCTCAGTTTCCATCAATTACAAATTTTCAAGAAACCATTTTTAATAGTTCATTTCAATATTATTGTCGATATGGTTTTAAGTTATTATTTGATACTGTTGAAGCAAAAAAAAATATTTTTGTTGTGAGAAACAATAGAAAAGAGGCTTTTTTTGTCATCTTAACATTAATTCTTAAGTTCGTTGCGCATATCCAAATGACCAAAAGGGCTGGTTGGAGCAGGGAATCCTCACTAAATCTAACTCAACAACTTTGGCTTGATCCAAAACGAGTCATGTTGGATGGCGAAACCAATTTTAAAATAAGATATGAAAAAGGCGATTGGCAACAAGAATTAGAAAAGCAATTTGCTTTTTGGATTCAAACTATTTTAAAAGAAAAATTTAAAAATTTTAAACAACAATTTGCTGATCCTGAATTTAGCGAATGGCGCCGTGAATTTAATGCAGCGGTAAAAGCAAGTCAACGTAAAAGGGAGGGGATCTTTTAATGGCATCATTACGTTTTTATTTATTATTTGATCATGTCAAAATTCATAATGCCAATGCGATTTCTAGCCCATTAACCTATGGATTCCCAGCTATTTCGGGGTTTCTAGGCGCTATTCATGCTTTAAGTCGTAAAATTGAATCAGAAAATCCTATTTACTTAGATGGTGTGTTAATTGCATGTCATGAATGTGATGTACAAGTTTATCGACCAAACAACTATGCCGATTATACGTTTCGATTAACACGCAATCCATTAGCTAAAAATGGTAGTACTCGTTCAATTATTGAAGAAGGGCGAGTTCATCTAGATGTTTCATTGCTTGTTGAGGTGAAAATTGAAGATCGTGAAACATTAGATGATGCAGATGAACAGCAAGCATTCATCCAACAGATGAAACAAAAACTTTACCAGCAACGTGTTGCTGGTGGGCAGGTTGTTGATATTGAATCAGTCGCACTATATTCTGCATCAGAATCAAATAAACACTTAATCAATGCGCTATTACCCGCATTTGTTTTAGTTGAAGCTCCACAAGATTTACAAGATATTACTGCTGAATTACAGCAACAAGATCCTAATGCTACAGCGCTTGATGCCCTGATTGAAACAGCGATGTTGCATCATCATCCACAAGAAAAAGATCACTGGCAAACCACATCGGTTAAACAAGGTCGTGGTTGGCTTGTCCCTTTACATTTGGGCTATCAAGCTATTTCACCGTTATTTTCAGCAGGTAAGGTTGAACATGCACGCAGTAATGAGCATGCCACGCAATTTGTGGAGTGTATTTATGGGCTGGGTAAATGGGTCTTTCCTTTACGCTTGAAAGAGAGTTTATCACAGGCTTTTTGGCGTTATAAATGCAGTGAATTGCAATCTAATGATGCAGAAATTTATATTATCAATCAAGAAACTAATTAAGTAAATTTAGAAAATTATAGATTAAGGAATACATTATGAGTAAAGATAAAATGACAACGGCAAGCGTACTTGCTTTTGAACGTAGTTTTGATATTTCAGATGCAATTTTTGCACAGCAAAGTAGTACGGATACCAATAAATTATCCCCTGTTGTAGTTACTGAAAAATCAGTTCGAGGCACTATTTCAAATCGTCTTAAAAATGCAGTGGCAAACGATCCAACCAAATTAGATGCTGAAATACAAAAACCAAATTTACAAACAGTAGATGTCGCTTCGTTAGATGCCGATAAAGATACTTTGGTAGTTACATGGAGCTGTAAAGTGTTGCCATTTTTAGGTAAACCATCAGTATGTAATGATATCGAATATCAAAAAGAACTAGAAAAAACAACGCAGGGTTATATTCAAACGCAAGGATTGACAGCATTAGCTAAACGTTATGCTATTAATATCTTAAGTGGCCGTTGGTTATGGCGTAACCGTATGGCAGCAGAGCAAATTAGCCTTTCGATTACTCGAAAAGATGAAAAAAAACCAATGATTGAAGTCAGTGATGTTAAACAATATCAACTGAACTCATTTGATTATGATGATAAATCGGTGAATGATCTTGCTACACTGATTGAAGCAGGATTATGTGGTAAAGAGTTTGTTATTTTTAACGTTGAAGCCAAACTGAAAATGGGTTTAGGTCAAGAAGTCTACCCGTCACAAGAATTAATTCTAGATACTGGCAAAACTAAAAGTAAAGTATTGTATGAGAAGAACAAACAAGCCGCCATGCATTCACAAAAAATCAGCAATGCAATTCGAACTATCGATACTTGGTATGATAATGCTCAATTCCCAATAGCAATAGAACCGTATGGCTCGGTGACATCAATGGGGCATGCTTTTAGACAACCAAAACAGAAATTAGACTTTTATACCTTATTTGATAATTGGGTATTAAAAGGTGAAAAACCATTGCTTGAGCAACAACATTATGTGATTGCGGTATTAATTCGTGGTGGTGTTTTTGGTGCTAGTGGCAAGGAGTAAATAATATGCACTCACACTATTTAGAGCTGCGAGCTATTTCGCAAATTGAGATAATCGAGGTGGACGTGATTAATCAAGTTATGCAGTCACTGCACCAAATCTTGGTTAATCAACAAGGAAATATCGCAATTAGTTTTCCTTGTTACAATGTGCACCGAACATTAGGCGGAGTGATTCGCCTATTTGGTACCGAGCAGGAATTGCAAAAACTTAAAGCAGATATACAGCAAAAATCATCGATAAGTGATTATGCTTTATTGATGCCTATCACAACAGTACCGGCAACGATAAAAGGCTATTTGCATTTGAGCCGTGTTAATCCTAAAGGTCAGAGTGCGTTAAGACGTGCCGAAAAAAGATTAACTGCACAAGGTAAATGGACACCTGAAGTGAAAAATAAAATGGTTGAAAAGTGGGGAAGCGTTCATTTGCAATATCCACATCTTCATTTGAATAGTAAAAGTACAGGTCAAAAATTTATTTTGTGGTTAAAGCAAGAAAAACGCCCAGAGCCAGTGCAAGGCACATTTAATAGCTATGGATTAAGCCAAACAGCCACTGTTCCTGATTTTTAAATCATTAACCCTTTTTTTGGGGATGACTTTAACATATTGATTATTATTGATATTAAAATAGACTCAAAAAAAGGGTAAAAATTGGGAAAAGTGCAATATGCTCTTTTACAATAAGGCACTATTGAGATAAAATTCTACTTCAATGCCGTATAGGCAGTTTAGAAAAATTTACACTGATGATCTAGTTGATTTACTGACTTCAATGCCGTATAGGCAGTTTAGAAACAGCAAAGAGCAATTACGGCCGCAATCCCGATCTTCAATGCCGTATAGGCAGTTTAGAAAAGCTCTCCTTTCCTCTTGATGTTGAGCATCGACTTCAATGCCGTATAGGCAGTTTAGAAAAGTTTCGTTAATTGATTGCTCAAGTGATTTAACTTCAATGCCGTATAGGCAGTTTAGAAAAATAACGAACCAAATGTTTCAGAATTTGGAGTCTTCAATGCCGTATAGGTGGTCTTTTGTATAAAAGTAGAAATTTCTGTATAACTGGTTGATTTTAATGAAAATAAAAAATTAAATAAAATCAATGATCTACCTGAACGATTTTATGGGCGTAATACATCCCATAACATGGTAAGGATTATATGTTCATTGGTTGTTAGGTAATTCACTAATTCCTTGGTTTAGAAATTATCACCAATATTCATTATTTCCACAAAAGTTAAGACTTACAAAACCTAACATCGTATTCTAATTAAAAAATTGCATAAAAAGCTAGCCAAGTTTTTTTAAAATGGCTATACTTTAACCTCCTTAAAGGAATAGTTTATTAAACAATCAAATAAACATAAACATAAAAATTAAAATAAATCATTAATTTACTTGACAGGTGAACCGTAATGCATTATCATTTTAAACACCAAACACCAAACACCAAACATGGCAAACCTATGTCTTAAATTTATCAGATAAACACACTAGTTGGATTTTTAACCCCGCCACGTTTATATCTTCAAAGTTATTTTTCAAATTATTATCAAAATTATTCCGAAAAGTTCCGTTAGTATTGATATTGTTATTATTGTCTTCTTTATGGAATGTACAGGCGAATGGCAAAAAGGTTCGAACGGGTAATCGTAGTGATGCAATAATAATACCGTCGGCAGTTATCCATTATGCAAGGCCGAATCTATATTTTAGCGAAGGTAGATACGCAGGTCCTGCTGACATATGGAATCCTAAGAAGGGCTTCTTAGTTCAATCAATCGATCCTGAATCATACAACCTCAATTTTCCAACTACAGGAGCGAATTTTTTATTTTTTGATTTAGTCATATCGGGAGATTTCGCTGAATTGACATGGGAACCAGTTACGCATGAGGGAATTACCGCAAGAATGAAACTTATGCCAGGTATTCACAGTTGGGTTCATGATTCTAGTTTTGTAATTCGTGTTATGCTAACAGGTCCAGATGCAAGAAATCAATGGGATAATCCTCATCCTAATCCAATTGCTAAGCCAAAGTTACCGCAGACGTTTGAGTTAGTGGGTAGAGATAGATATGGCATTGAGGTAGTAAAATATGGATTTGTGTTGAAGCAGTGGTTCGTCGTGCGGGATGCTCATCTTCCTTTTCGAACGAGAACCTATAGTGACCATTTAGCATGGTGTAATAATATAGGCTACCAGATGCCAAGGGTCAGGGATTTAACCAATGCGGTTACAAAATTTGGTCCATCAGTAGGCGATAATCCATCTTCACCAGGTAATCATTACATGCGTCATATTGATGCAGGTCTTTCTTCCGAGTGGGGCTACTTGTTCATTTACACCATTGGTGGTATTGGTGATGCTGCTGGCTTTCTTCACACCTACTATTGGACGAGCGATGTGGCGGGGCACGAGCAGTTCATTGTGGACTTGAGTGATGGCAGCATCGGTAGCCTCCACCCGAAAACCGAAGCAGGTGTTGCTTGCGTCTCAAACCTTAAACCTTAGTTCTTATTTCTTAGTCATTAGGTCGCCGAGGCCAATATTTAGAAACACCTATTTTGATACTTTAACTATCATAAAATTGTTTACCGCCGTGTAGGCGGTTTAGAAATGAGTGTTTCTAGTTTTTATTAACTGAAACACTTCATTATTAGTATTATAAAGTAACTATTCTGTGCCAATTTGCGTGCTCATTTTTATCTCTCGATTATCGGTGATTTCTAAATTCGATAGCACCACTAATTGAGGAAAGTTTGGTCTTAGAAATTGTGAAAGCATAGGTCTTAATGAATGGTTCACTAATAACACTGGTGGTGCACCGATAGCTTCTTGTTGATGAATGGCTTGTTTAATTTGCTCGACAATGTGTTCGGCTAGCCCTGGTTCAACATTGCTGGTATTTTGGAGTGCTTGTAATAACAAACGTTCTAAATTGATATTTAATCCTATTACATTGATTGGCTCAGATCCAGGAAACCATTGTTGTGTGATGACTCTTCCTAAAGCAATTCTTACCATACTTAGTAGCTGATAAGCATCATTTTGGGTTGGTGCGTACTCACAGATGGTTTCAATAATGGTACGCATATCACGGATTGACACTTTTTCAGCAATCAAGTTTTGCAATATTTTATGAAATGTGGTTAGTGTAACAACACCAGGAATAAAGTCCTCCACTAATTTCGGCATATCTTGTTTTATTCTGTCGAGCAGTTCTTGAGTTTCTAAACGTCCTAATAAGTCGCTAGCAAATTGCTGTAATAAATGATTAAAATGAGTAGCAATCATGGTACTTGTATCAACAACGGTATACCCCAATATTTGTGCATTTTCTTTATTACTTTCATCTATCCATATCGCTGGTAATCCAAAGGCAGGTTCGGTTGTTGGAATGCCCTCAATGGTTTCAGTTACATTACCGGGATTGATCGCTAACCATTTATTATTAACAATTTCACCTTTGCCAATTTCACCACCTTTTATAAATATCTTATATTGATAAGGTGCTAATGAAAGATTATCTCTTATATGAACTTGAGGTGGTAAAAAACCCAGTGTTTGAGCAAATTTTTTGCGTAAACTACGAATTCGCCCTAACAACTCACCATTTTGAGTTTGATCTACCATGGGAATTAATCCATAACCAACTTCCATTGCCAATATATCTTCAATATTAACATCTGACCATGTTGCTTCTATATTAGCTGGCGTGGTTGCTTGTACATTAGCTTGTTTGGGTGCCATTTTTTGTTCTGTCTTTTTCTGTTTAGTTAACCACCAAGATATGATTAATAAAATAGCAGTAAAGAGTAGAAAAACTAAATTTGGCATACCCGGAATTAGTCCAAGTAAACCAATGACGACAGCTGTTAAAATCAATACTTGAGGATTATTAAAAAGCTGTGTAATCATTTGATCACTGATGTTATCTTGTGATGTGACTCGAGTAACAATAACGCCTGCTGCGGTTGAAATAATGAGTGATGGTATTTGTGCTACCAAACCATCGCCAATAGTTAGTAAAACATAGGTTTCGCTAGCATCAGAAAAAGCCATACCGTGTTGAACAACTCCAACTAATAACCCCCCAATAATGGTTATACCCATTATTAATAATCCCGCAATCGCATCACCGCGTACAAATTTACTGGCACCATCCATTGACCCATAAAAATCGGCTTCTTGAGAAACTTCGGCTCGACGGGCTTTAGCTTCATCTTCACCAATTAAACCCGCATTCAGATCGGCATCAATAGCCATTTGTTTTCCGGGCATGCCATCTAACGCAAAGCGTGCGCCCACTTCAGCTATTCTACCTGCTCCTTTGGTGATGACCATAAAGTTGATAATGACTAAAATAATAAATACCACAATACCAATAGCAAAATTACCACCAACTAAAAAGTGTCCAAAAGCCTCAATAACCCGCCCAGCAGCAGCACTACCGGTGTGTCCTTTTAATAAAACGACTCGCGTAGAAGCAACGTTTAACGATAATCTTAATAAAGTTGCAAATAATAAAACGGTCGGGAATGCTGCAAAATCAAGCACTCTTTTAGTAAACAATGCTACTATCAAGATGATAATTGATAATGTAATATTAAAAGTAAAAAACAGATCCAAAATAAATGCAGGTAGTGGTAATACCATCATCGAAAGAATCAATAAAATTAGCAATGGTCCAGCTAAGACTTGATAATGCCCATTTTTTAATGTATTGGTTGATAATAAATTAAGTAGTTTAGATTTAATCATAAGACTAGTTATTACCTTTATTTATTTACGGATAATGACTCAGGTATGGGTAAATTATTTGGCGCTATTGGTTTATCGCCACCATATTTATACCAATGTTTCAATTGATAAACCCACGCTAGAATTTGGGCAACCGCGGTATATAATTCGGTTGGTATTGTTTCGCCTATTTCACCATGACGGTATAAAGCACGGGCAAGTGGTGGTGCTTCTAACTGGGGGATATTATGTTCATTAGCAATTTCTTTGATGCGTAACGCAATTTTATTTGTTCCTTTCGCTAATAATTTTGGAGCAATCATTGTTTTTTCATCATATTGCAGAGCGACGGCATAATGCGTTGGGTTGGTAATAATCACATTGGCTTTAGGTACATCTTTCATCATACGGCGTCTAGCAATAGTCTGTTGCATTTGACGAATGCGCCCTTTGATTTGTGGGTTTCCCTCTTGTTCTTTAAATTCATCTTTAATTTCTTGTTTTGACATTTTCAGTTTCTTTAAATTACTCCATATTTGATAGAAAATATCAAAACCAACCATGGGTATTAAAGATATAACACTAAAAATTCCACAAAGAATCACTAGCTGTATTGCTTTAGTTAATGCGCTATTTAAATGCATATTGGGTAAAGAAAGCATGTGGGGAAAATGGTGCATTACAAACAATGTTGAAGCTATAGAAATAAAAATAACTTTAAGTATGCTTTTTAGTAATTCAGAAAAAACTCTAATACTAAATATTCTACCAAATCCAGATATCGGATTTAGTTTTTGAAAATTAGGCTTAATTGATTGCAGGCTAAATAGTAAACCGCCGACACAAAGTGGTGCAAATATAGCAACGATAACTAGACCAAAAAAAATGGGTACAATTGCCCAAAAACCATCGGTTAATAAATTAACTAAATTGAAGACGATTAACTTATCATCCTCTATTTTATACGAAAACTTCATTGCTGTTTTAATGATCGTAGTTAACTGGTTAACTAAGTGTGATCCCATTAATCCAAATAAAATAATACCTATTAACAAAATTAATAACGAAGTTAATTCACGAGAACGAGGGATCTGCCCTTTTTCTCTAGCTTTTTTTATTTTGCTATCGGTGGGGTGTTCGCTTTTATCTAGATCACTATCGTCAGCCATGATGAAGTTAAATAAAACGCTATAGTTTAATAAAGATTTACAATACTAACAGTATGAACTAATTGCTACTGGGTTGTTGGCTTAATAAGAGGGTATTTTAGGGGGTATTTATGGCGTTTACCGTCAATAAATATTAATTTTTTAAACTTTGGCTCGCTTTGACGAAATAATTTCAGTTTGTTGATAGCCACTATTAGTATAAACAGCAGGACTTTTAATACTTTTAAGATAGTTGATTGATTGCTGGGTTAGATTCATGCGGTTTTGAATAATTAGCCCATTATCACGATTTATATCTGCTAATAATTTTGTTGTATCAGTAATTGATAGCCAAAGAGCTTCGATTGTAGGATTTTCTTTATAGGGTGGTTGAATATTAAATTGTTCACTTAGTTTTATGCGTTCTTCATCCAGTAGCTTTAGTTGAATTAGTAATTGGCTTTTTTTGTTAATAGTTTCACTTAACTGGTTTGTTGAACTATTCTCAATTAATATTTTTTGCTCTGATTGTAGAATTTCTGAAATTGTTTGTAACATCTCAGCTATTTTATTTAGGATGTCATTAAGTGCTAACATTTTTTATCCTTATAATTCTGTTTTATTTTTAAAAATCTTCTAGTAATTGTTTAATTAATTTATCTGCAATTTTATGTGTATCAATAACCAATGTTCCGTTGGATATGGACTGTTTTATTTTTTCAATTTTTTCTACATCGATATCTTTGTTGGTTGAATGTAAAAGGTGTATTGAATTTTGATTTATACTCACGTTAGTACTTACATTAGTACTGTTTTTAGTTTGTACAGATGCATTGTGAGTATTTTGTTGTTCGTTAATTACATCGCGGCTTACTAGCCCTGTTATGGCTGTAACGGATTTAGTTGCATCTATAGTCATAAAATACCTTTAATCAAATTTAAGATTTAAGTGATTTGTATAATTTTATTATCGGCAATAATAAAAAAATCATTAATATTATTTATTGAAAATTATTACACCTTGGTGAGTTAACGTGCCTTCAACAATTTTATCAGAATTTAGTTTAACTTTTATTTTATCGTTTAATATAGCATTGTTAAGTGTTTTGCCATTAGTTGTTATCTCATAACCTTCTCCATTTATTATTACTTTAATTATTTGTCCTGCTTTCACCTGCCAATTTTTTTGAAGCATTGTTGTTTTTATTGGTTCACCCAAATTGATATTTCGTAAAGCTATATGATTAATTGCGTCAACTCCATTCAAAATAACAGTCGAAGGTAGTTTATCCAACCAACCTGATTGTATCTGTATATAATCTTCGTTGATTACCGTCCCTGCACTTATTGCTTGTTTAGCTACAATATAGTTCCCTTTGACAGCAACATTAATCTGGATAAATTTTTTTTTATTATTGCATTGGGCACTGATAGTCATGTTGCCCCACTGTTTTTTTTTATTTAATAAAGAGAGTGTTGGAGTCTTACAATTTAATTGCGGTTTAGCAGTAAGATAAGTAATTAAAATGTCGTCCGCTTTATGACCAAATTGCTGTGATATTAAATTGTTAATCTGTTTATCAAGCGAATTTGCTAAAACATTATTCCAACTAAATAGTATAAAAATAGCGAGTATCAATTTTGCGATTTTAATCATGCTTATTTATTCTAAATTATTCATAAGCTGATTTTACTTTATGATTGCAAGAAATGAATCTTGAAATAAGGGCAATTTTTATCGTTATTTGCGCAATAACTTTTTTTTTATTCGCTTAAAATTCTCATTATCAAAAAAAATGAGATGATTTTATGTTTGATAAATTAGATACATGGGTTAATTTTCATCAGCAAGCATTAAATATACGTGAAACACGACAAAATATATTAGCTGCAAATATTGCAAATAGCGATACGCCTAACTATCAGGCTCGAGATATTGATTTTAATGCTGAGCTAAGCAAAGCACTTAACAATCAGAATAAGATTAATAACGTTGGACTTAATATCACTTCAAATCATCATATTCAGATAAAAGCACCAATCATGACAAATCATGATGTACTTTATCGTATACCTTATCAGGCTGCGGCAGATGGTAATACGGTCGAGATGGATCAAGAACGTACAGCTTTTATTGATAATAGTATTCACTACCAAAGTAATTTAACGTTTTTAGGTGAAAAATTTAAAAATATTATGGCGGTATTACAGCAAGGATAATCATGATGAGTTTTTCTATTTTTGCAATTTCAGGCTCGGCATTATTGGCACAAACACAACGAATGAATGTAAGTGCTAGTAATTTAGCTAACGCAGACAGTATTACCAGTACTTCAGGCAAAGCTTATCGAGCTAAGCAGGTTATTTTTCAAGTGGATGATAATGGTGAACTTAACCCAATTGCAGGGGTTAAAGTGTCACAAGTTATTGAAGATCCTTCACCAATGAATTTGGTTTATGAACCTAATCATCCATTGGCCGATGCTAAAGGATATATTCAGAAACCTAATGTCGATGTGGTTGCCGAAATGGTTAATACCATTTCAGCATCACGAAGTTATCAAGCAAATATAGAAGTAATTAATACCGCCAAAAATTTAATGTTAAAAACACTGGCATTAGGGCAATAAAAAGGAGTGGTTGATGGGTATAGCTAATGTTCTTGTTTCAGAATCATCGGGGATAACAAAACCTCAAACGACACAAAAAACGGCATCTGATGGTAACTCAAGTAAAGAATTACAAGATAATTTCTTAACGTTATTAATTGCACAAATGAAGAACCAAGATCCAACTAATCCAATGGATAATAGTCAGCTAACATCACAGCTAGCTCAAATCAATACTTTAGCAGGTATAGAACGTCTTAATACAACGTTAGGAATGGTTTCTGGTCAGATTGATGATAGTTTATCAGTCAATGCCAGTAATATGATTGGCAAGGGAGTGATGGTTCCTGGCAATAAAATTTTGGTTGCAACCTCAGAATCTGAAAGTTCAGACTCAAAAGAAGAAACCGTTACCACGCCATTTGGTTTTGAGTTGGTACATGAAGCTGACTCAGTAATTATTACTATTCAAGATGAAAATGGCAATGTAGTTCGTGAAGTTGATTTAGGCGCAATTCCAGCAGGCGTTAGTTCTTTCACTTGGGATGGTGTGCTAAATGATGGGACGAATGCACTAGATGGTAGTTATACTTTTTCAGTTAATGCAAGTTATGACGGGAAAAAAGTATCATCAACATCATTATCTTATTCAGTAGTATATGGTGTTATCAATAGTAAAGTTAATAATAAAGTATTACTTGATTTAGGAATACTTGGTTCAATTAGTATTGACGAAGTACGTCAAATTCTTTAAAGGAGATAAAGTTCAGATGGGATTTTCTCAAGCAGTGAGTGGTATGAATGCTGCATCAAAGCAATTAGATGTTATTGGGAATAATATTGCCAATTCAGCAACAGTAGGATTTAAGAGTGCTAGTATCTCATTTGCTGATATCTATGCTGGCTCAAAAGTTGGTATGGGGGTTAAAGTGGCTGCGATTATGCAAAACTTTAATGATGGGATAGCTACAACAACCAACAATAGTTTAGATGTGGCTATTTCTGGCAATGGATTTTTCCGTTTAGTGGATAGTAATGGGCAAGCCTATTATACCCGCAATGGACAGTTTCAATTAGATTCCGAACGAAATATTATTTCTGCTGATGGTCTTTATCTGACTGGCTATCTTGCAACCGGAACTCCACCTCAAGTGCAGCAAGGTGCAGCTCCAGGTACATTAAAAATTTCGCAAGAAATGCTAAATGCATCAGCGACAACCAAGGCTTCTTTGCAAACAAACTTAAATTCCAATAGTAAAGTTCCGGCAAAACAACCTGTCAATGCTCTTGATGCTGATACATTTAATTATTCTACGACCATTACTACTTATGACTCGCTTGGTAATCAACGCAATATTCAGCTCTTTTACGTTAAAACCGCTGATAACCAATGGGATGTTCATTATCTTGATAGCAGTGATCCTAATGGAAGTTTGCAAAAAGCGGGAGAAATGGAATTTGATTCTTCTGGTAAATTGATTAGTGATCCCGAAATGACCATCGATATTAATGGGATAAATGGATCTGCTGATAATAGCTTTACTTTATCATTAGCCAAAAGTTCTCAACAAAATATGGGAAAAGAATTGGGTAGTATTAAAAACCCTGTTGTGAATGGATATGCTCCTGGAGATTTGGTCGGGTATAGCATTAATGATGATGGTTCTATTTATGGTGTCTATTCTAACCAACAAACAATGTTATTAGGTCAAATAGCAATGGCTGATTTTGCCAATGTTAATGGGCTAGAACCTGCTGGCAACAATAACTGGAGGACAACTATTAATTCTGGTATAGAAGTATTGGGCAGTGCAAATTCTGGTACTTTTGGTTCGTTAGCGAGCGGTGCACTAGAGTCGTCAAATGTTGATATGAGTCAGGAATTAGTGAATATGATTGTTGCTCAGCGCAATTACCAGTCTAATTCACAAACAATTAAAACGCAGGATCAAATTCTAAATACATTAGTCAATTTGCGTTAATTTAAAGGTTATTTATGGATCGTGTTATTTATACAGCAATGTCAGCAGCTAGCCAGACATTAAATCGGCAATCAATTACTACTAATAACTTAGCTAATGTATCCACAGTGGGGTTTCGTGCACAGTTAACGACGATGAAAGCAGTTCCTGTTGTGGGGAATGATACACCTACACGAACCATGGTAACAGCAACAACTCCCACTTTTGATTCAACGATGGGGGCATTTAATTACACAGGCCGAAACTTGGATGTTGCTTTAACTGAGGATCACTGGCTAGCTGTACAATTAGTTGATGGTAGCGAAGCTTATACACGAAATGGAGCAATTCAAATTGATGAAAATGGTACTCTTAACATACAAGGTAATCCATTAATTGGTGATAATGGTGTTTTGACGGTGCCTCAACGATCTCAAATCAGTATTAGTAGTGATGGAACACTTTCCGCATTAGGTGCAGGTGATAAACCTACGACCATTGCTCAAGTAGGTAAAATAAAAAAAGTCCATCTTGAGCATAATGAAATTATACGTGGTGATGATGGTTTTTTTCGACTAACGGAAGAAACACGTAATGAACGTGGTGAGAATATGCCAGACAATCCAAAAGCTAAGCTTATGTCAGGTGTATTAGAAGGGAGTAATGTGAACCCTGTTACGGCTATGGTTGATTTAATTAGTCATGCTCGCCAGTTTGAAATGCAAATGAAAGAAATTATTACTGCTGATGAAAATGCACAAAAAGCAAACCAAATTTTATCTTTAACCTAAATTTATCAATACATTAGACAGGAATAACAATGATTAAATCATTATGGATTGCCAAAACAGGCTTAACGGCACAACAAATGAATATGGATATTATTTCCAATAATTTAGCCAATGTTAGTACCAATGGTTTTAAAAAACAAAGAGCGGTATTTGAAGACTTATTATACCAAACTGTTCGCCAACCTGGAGCACAATCATCTGAGCAAACAACATTACCTTCTGGGTTACAGATTGGTACAGGAGTTCGCCCTGTTGCGACAGAACGAATTCATAGCCAAGGTAATTTAGAGGCAACTGATAACAGTAGTGATATTGCTATTAATGGGCAAGGTTTTTTCCAAGTTTTATTACCCGATGGTACACAAGCTTATACTCGTAGTGGTGCTTTTCAAGTTAATCAAAATGGTCAATTGGTGACTGCAGCAGGATACGAAATTCAACCAACAATTAGTATTCCATCCAATGCAATCAAAATGACGGTAGCGCGCGATGGTGTAGTAAATGTGACATTAGCTAATCAATCAACCCAAGTCCAAGTTGGGCAACTAACTTTACATACTTTCATTAATGATGCTGGACTTGAAAGTATGGGGGAAAATCTTTACTTAGAAACAGAAAGTTCAGGTGCGCCAACGGAAAATACGCCAGGATTAAACGGTGCAGGGCTTTTATATCAAGGCTATACCGAAACATCTAACGTTAATGTTGCTGAAGAACTAGTGAATATGATTCAAGTTCAACGTGCTTACGAAATTAACAGCAAAGCAATATCAACCTCTGATCAAATGCTACAACGTTTAAATCAACTGTAAAGTTAACAATATGCTAAAGGTAATGAGATATTTTTATATTTTAATAGCATTTTTTTTCAGTGGCTGTGCACAATTGCCTAAAAAGCCTTTAGTTGAAGGTGAAACAAGTGTTGTCCCCAAATTGCCAGACAATGTAAATACGACAGGTTCAATTTATCAAGCTGCTCAGCCTAGTAGCTATGGTTACCAACCAATGTTTGAAGATCGTCGCCCGCGTAATGTTGGCGATGTATTAACCATTGTTTTACAAGAAAATGTCAGTGCTAGTAAAAGTTCATCGATTAATGCAGGACGAAATGGTTCGGTGGATCTAGGGGTAAAAACGATACCTAAATTTCTTGATGGGTTAGTCGGTCGAGGTAAAGCTAGTACTGAAATGTCTGGAAATAATGATTTTAAGGGATCAGGCGGGGCTAACGCTAAAAATACCTTTAGTGGCACAATCACCGTCACGGTTCAGGATGTCATGATCAATGGTAATTTAAAAGTGATTGGTGAAAAACAGATTGCGATTAATCAAGGTACCGAGTTTATCCGTTTTTTTGGGGTAGTTAATCCAAGAACAATTAGTGGAAATAACACTGTTATCTCAACACAAGTTGCTGACGCTCGAATTGAGTATGTTGGTAATGGATACATTGATGAAGCCCAAACGATGGGTTGGTTACAGCGCCTATTTTTAAATCTTTCCCCTTTTTAACGAGTATCATTATGTTAAAAAAATTGCGTATTTTTGTTTATTTTGTCTTTATGATGGTATTAGTGATACCAGCGAGCCATGCTGAACGTATCCGCGATTTAGTCACCATTCAAGGTGTAAGAGAAAATGCCTTGGTTGGATATGGTATTGTTGTCGGTCTTGATGGTACAGGTGATCAAACATCACAAACACCTTTTACCATTCAAAGTATTACTAACATGTTATCTCAATTAGGTATTACCGTACCGTCTGGGAGCAATATGCAATTAAAAAATGTTGCTGCTGTTATGGTTACGGCTAAATTACCTTCTTATTCTCGAGTAGGGCAACAAATTGATGTGGTGGTATCCTCGCTCGGTAATGCAAAAAGCTTGCGTGGAGGCACATTGATTATGACGCCACTAAAAGGTGTCGATAATCAAGTATATGCTATTGCGCAAGGTAACCTTTTTGTAGGTGGAATGGGTGCAAGTAGTAAAGGTAGCAGTGTAAGTGTGAATCAAACTGCAGGGGCAACCATACCTAATGGTGCAACCATAGAAAGAGAGCTTGCAACTCGTTTAGATGAACAAAATATTATCCATTTACACCTTAATCAATTTGATTTCACTCAAGCATTGAAAATATCTAATGCAATTAATAGGTTACAAAAAAATACTGCAGTAGCATTAGATGGTACAACGATAGCATTACATATGCCAAAAGAAAGTAGTGCACGAGTACAACTGCTTTCACGAATACAAAATCTTGAAATTAGTGCTACGCCAGTTTCAGCAAAAGTCGTTATAAATACTAGAACCGGTGTTGTAGTTATGAATCAAAAGGTTAAATTAGATAATTGTGCGGTTGCACATGGTAATTTATCTGTTGTGGTAAATAACAAATTAAAGGTAAGTCAACCCAACACTCCATTAGCAGGAGGTACAACAACCGTTACACCAGATAATCAAGTTAGCGTTGCACAAGAAGGAGGGGCTTTACACAATATATCCTCTAGCGCTGATTTAAATCATGTTATTAATTCGCTAAATGTATTAGGTGCTAATCCTACAGAATTAATGTCAATACTTGAAGCGCTAAAAACAGCTGGTTGTTTACATGCCTCCTTAGAAACTATCTAAAAAAAGACTTTATGAATAATAAAATTGGACAATCTTTGAATCGTTTCGCTTATGATTTTTCGGATATTAATCAATTAAAGCGAAATGTAGTTAATGGCTCTGCTGAAGGTATTAAGCAAGTTGCTCAGCAGTTTGAGTCATTATTTATTAATATGATGATGCAAAGTATGCGAAAAGCTGTACCTGAAAGTGGTTTATTTAGCCAGTCTGCTACACAACTATTTACTTCAATGTTTGACCAACAAATTACACAGCAAGCAGCGGGTAAAGGGTTTGGATTAGCAGATATGCTTATTAAACAGTTAACTAATAAAGTTTCACCATCAATTAATGTTAACCTACAATCTAATACAAACAATACTCAGCAAAATCTGCAATTAGCTCAATCTTTATTTAGTAATGCATCACCTAATTTATCGCCTGAAGCGCTAGGGCAAATACTATATCGTAACTATAATGCTAACAAAGCAGCTGAAATTAAACATAACGAGGCAATATCAAAAACACAATTTGATAATGTAAACGAAGATTATGTCACAAAATTTGTTATGGAATGGCTAGAGCCAGCTAGGCAAGCTGCTAAAAAATCTGGTATTCCGTATGAGGTTATTATTGCCCAAGCAGCACTAGAAACTGGGTGGGGGCAAAAGCAAATTAAAACCGCTAATAATCAATCAAGCCACAATTATTTTGGTGTCAAAGCAACATCATCATGGAATGGGAATTCAACTCGTTTAACCACACATGAATTTGTTAATAATAAAATGATGAAAATTGAAGATAATTTTAGAGTCTATAATAGTAAACATCATGCATTAACCGACTACCTCAATTTATTAACTAAAAGTCCCCGTTATCATGCAGTTATTAAAGCTCCTGATGCCAGAACAGCCGCTAAAGAATTACAAGCTGCACATTACGCAACTGATCCAAATTATAGCGATAAGCTTATTCGAATCATTGGTCGTATTGAAAAAATTGCCCAAAATAATCCTCCAACAAAAGTATTAGGATTTAAGCAAATTGCGTTTAATTGACAATAGGATTATTTGCACAAACCCCTCGCATTGTTTACCGTAATTTAATAAATTACGGTAATATGCAAAAATAATTCCGTATTTTTCTATACAGCTTATCTAAACAAACATTTTAACTAAAAAAATAAAGACAGTGCCATTTTGTCAAAAACTTTCAGGAGTGTACTACGTTTATGTAAAAATTCAAAAAAATCATACACAAATCAAAAAGAGTAAAGTTATTATTATTGCTTTTTTAACCACCATTTCACCGCAAAAACAACGCGACTAAACTAACTTGAATTATTAATATTAAACAACATCATAGTTAAAAATGAGTTAAATTTTACCCTAAAATGCGCTATACTTTGTACAATTTAATTTATTTAGATTATCTATTAGATAACTAAATTAGATGACGATATTAGATAACTAAAAGCAATAACATTAACCATTTAAGTCATAACAACAAACAAA